>JAQVWW010000051.1 GCA_028709505.1 Eubacteriales bacterium | reverse complement strand
CGCGTTACGCCGGCGGCCTTGAGCATCGCAAACGTATCCGGCGTCACCGTATCGGGCCGGCCGGCTTCCACCGTACATTCGGCTACGTGCCCAAACGTGGTATACAGCTGGGCCAGCACCTTTTCCAGGCGGGCGTCGCCCAGCGCCGTGGGGGTGCCGCCGCCCACGTAGAGGGCGCGGACCTTTTTGCCCTGTTGCCGCATATAGTCGCCCATGGCATCGATTTCCCGGCACAGCGCGGCGGTATAGTCGTCCAGCTGCGCGTCATTGCCGGCAGCGGCGCTGAAAAATGAGCAATACAGGCAGCGCGTGCGGCAAAACGGAATGCCCACGTATACGTCGTAGCAGGGTTCGTCGCCGAAGCGATAGATGCCGCGCTGGGCCTGATGAATCTGCCTGAGCAGCCCCATTTTGCCTTCGGATACGTCAAAGACGTCGCGCATGTAGCCGATGGCCCCATCAAAGTCCATCCCCTCCCACTCCAGCTGGCGGATAAGCTTGGTGGGCCGGATACCGGTTAAGCCGCCCCAGGGCGGCGCAAAGCCGAAATAGTCCTTGAGCAGCTGATACAGGCACAGCTTGGCGTAGCGACGCCGGAAGCGGTGCACGATGACCGCCGTGCCGTCGTGCGCCGCGTCGGTACGCCGGGTATGGCGCAGCGGCTCACCGCGACGCAGCAGCCGGCAAGCCTGCGTCCAGGTCGGCCCTTCCTGGGCAAAACGATGCTCCAGCACAAATTCGCAGTCGTTGCGGGTATCGCACACCTGCTCCAGCCCGAAATACAGCTGCGCAACGTCCAGCAAATCCTTATAATAGGCGGGTTGGTTCGTGTCGATGCAAATCATTGGCTATCCTTCGTCGTACAGCGTACCGGCTTCGTTGCCGATGGTGGTGCTTGGGCCATGGCCCGGATAGACCGGCGTATCCGGCGGTAGTTCCAATACACGGGCCAGGCTTTCCTGCAGCTGCGCGGCGTCGCCGCCGGGCAGGTCCGTCCTGCCCACGCCGCCGCAAAACAGCAGATCGCCGCTATACAGCGCACCACCGCAGAAAAAACAACAGCTACCCGGCGTATGGCCGGGCGTGTGCAGCACCTGTATGGGCGTATCGCCCAGCAGCAGCGTGTCGCCGTCGTGCAAAAGCGCGTCGGCGGCACCGATCACCAGCGGCGCGCCCAGCAGGCTGGAAAGGTTGCCGTCGGCGGCAGTCAGCAGGGCGGCGTCCAGCGGGTGGATATACACCGGCACATCCTGCGCGGCGCGCAGCTCGTCCACCGACCCGATATGGTCAAAATGCCCGTGGGTCAGCAATATCATCTTAAGGCTTAAGTGCTGTTTCTTGAGTAGCGCCTGTACGTCGGCGGCACAGCCGTCGGGGTCGATGACGGCGGCAGCGCCGGTCTTTTCGCAGGCCAACAGATAGCAGCGGCCTTCCATATAGGGCCGCCGGTTAGGGACTGTGTACGATTTCATAGGGTTATGTTCCTTAAAATAGTTTTTTGCTGTCCAATAAAATAGTCACCGGGCCGTCGTTGACCAGCGATACCATCATGTGCGCCTGAAACTGCCCGGTCTGCACCGGCACGCCCATCTGCTTAAGCAGAGCCGCGCCCTTTTGGTAGAGCGCGTCGGCCTGCGCCGGCCGGGCGGCAGCGGCAAACGACGGCCGCCTGCCTTTGCGGGCGTCACCGCACAGCGTAAATTGGGAAACCAGCAGCACGGCGCCGCCTATTTGGCCCACGTCGCGGTTCATCTTACCCTGGTCGTCTTCAAAGATGCGCAGACCCGCCACCTTCTGGCAAATGTACTGCACATCGTCGTCGGTATCGCCCTCTTCCACGCCCAGCAGCACCACCAGGCCCTGCCCGATGGCGCCGGATACGGCGCCCTGCACCGTTACCGACGCGCTGCTGACGCGCTGTACCACTGCTCTCATAAAAAGCAAGGGTTTTTGTGCAAAACCCTCTCCCCCTTCGTATGGTTCATTTGCCGGCGCGAAACACGTCCCGCACCTCGGGCATCCTTTTGAGCGCCTTCATCAGGCTCTCCAACTGCTGCTTGCCGCTGATTTCCACCGAAAAAAACATCTCGGCCATGCCCTGGCTGTCAATTTTCGCGTTGACTTCCTGTATCTTTACGTTATTGGCGGCGATGGTGTTGGTGATGTCGACAAACAACCCCGGCCTATCGTAGGCCAACAGCTTAAACTGCGTACGATATTCCGACGCTTCGTCGCCTTCCCAGGCCACGTCGATGATGCGGCTGGGATCTTTGAGCATGTCGCCGATGTTGGGGCAATCGCGTCGGTGCACCGATACGCCGCGGCCGCGCGTGATAAAGCCGACGATCTCGTCGTTGGGCACCGGGCTGCAGCAGCGGGCAAAACGCACCAGCATGCCGCTGTGGCCTTTTACCGTGATGCCGTGGCCGCTGCGGGCCTTATTGACCGCCCGCTCCTCCTGGGCTTCGGCGGCGGTGGCGTCGTTTTGCAGCAGCTGCTCCAGCGCCTTGCGCTGGCTCTCGCGCACCTCCTGGCGGTACTCCTGCTGCAGGCGGCTGATGATCTGCCCGGCGGGAATGCCGCCATAGCCCACGGCGGCGTACATGTCCTCCAGGTTGTTGATGGTAAAGCGCTTATAGATTTTTTTTAGCCATTCGGGCCGCATCAACTCGGCCATCGGCAGGCCGATGCGCTTGCAGGCTTCCTCCAGCATGGCGCGGCCTTTATCGATGTTCTCTTCCTTGCATTCGCGTTTAAACCACGCGCGTATCTTGCTGCGCGCCTGCGGGGATTTGACGATCTTCAGCCAGTCGCGGCTGGGGCCCCTGGCCGAGTTGGACGTGATGATTTCGACGATGTCGCCGGTCTTTAGCTGCGCGTCCAGCTGCACCATGCGGCCGTTGACGCGGGCGCCCACGCATTTGTTGCCGATGGCGCTGTGAATCATATAGGCGAAGTCGATGGGCGTTGCCCCGGTCGGCAGGTTGATGACGTCGCTGCGGGGCGTGAATACAAAAATTTCGCTGCTGAAGAGATCCATCTTCAGCGTATCCATAAACTCGCGGGCATCGCTGGTATCGGTTTGCCACTCGAGTATCGAACGCAGCCACTGCAGCTTATGGTCCAAGTCGCTGCTCCCGGCGCGCTGCTCCTTATACTGCCAGTGGGCGGCAATGCCAAATTCGGCGGTGCGGTGCATCTCCACAGTGCGAATCTGCACTTCAAAAGGCCGGCCATGTTCGCCCATCAGCGTCGTATGCAGCGATTGGTACAGGTTCTCTTTGGGGACGGCGATATAGTCCTTAAACCGGCCGGGGATAGGCTTCCACAGCGTGTGCACCATACCCAGCGCGCCGTAGCAGTCCTTTAACGACTCCACAACGATACGCACGGCCATAATATCGAATATCTGCTCAAAAGAGCGCTCTTTCTGGCGCATCTTTTTATAGATACTGTAAAAATGCTTCGTGCGCCCGTCTACCTGGGCCTGTATGCCCATCTCGTCCAGCCGCGCGCGAATGATTTGAATAATTTCAGCAATTTCCGTCTCGCGCTGGGAATAGGCCTCGATCAAATGCGTGATCTCGTCGTACCCTTCGCGATCCAGATAATACAGCGATAAATCTTCCAGCTCACACTTGATGCTGAAAATACCCAGCCGGTGGGCCAGCGGCGCATAGATGTCCAGCGTCTCGCGGGCGACGGCCTTTTGCTTGCTTTGCTCGCGGTACTGCAGCGTGCGCATGTTGTGCAGCCGATCGGCCAGCTTGATGAGAATAATGCGGATATCGTTGGCCATGGCCAGCAGCATTTTACGGATATTCTCGGCTTGGCGCTCTTCGGTGCTCTGATACTCCACTTTGCCCAGCTTAGTAAGGCCGCTTACCAGTTGGGCGATTTCATCGCCGAACAGGCGTTGGATTTCGTCGGATGTACTGGGCGTATCTTCGACGACATCATGCAGCAGCGCCGCGGCGATGGTAGCCGAGTCCATCTCCAGCTCCAGCAGTATGCCGGCCACGGCGCAGGGGTGCACAAAATAAGGCTCGCCGGATTCGCGGGTCTGATCCTGATGGGCATTTTGGGCATAGTGATAGGCGCGCTCGATGAGGTCAACATCCAGCCTGTTGCGGTATTCGCCGACCACTCGATCCAAAAACCCGTTCACAAAAGGTCTCCCGTTCTAATATTTGATGGCTGAAAACACGTCGTAGCCTTCCAGCAAGTCCCGCCCGGAGTACATCGTCATCTCCATGGCAAAGCACACCTTGACCACGTCGGCGCCCATACGCTTTGCCATCTCGCAGCAGGCCAGCGCCGTGCTGCCGGTGGCCAGCAGGTCGTCGACCACGACCACGCGCTGGCCGCTGTGCAGCGCGTCTTTGTGCACTTCCAGCGTATCGCTGCGGCCCTGGTCAATCTGGTACTCGTAGCGGAATACCTGGCTGGGCAGCCTGCCCGGCCGGCGGATGGGCACAAAGCCGGCGTTTAGCAGGTAGGCCAGCGTGGCGCCCAGCACAAAACCGCGGGCTTCGGGGCCTATCACCATGTCCACGTTGTCGTCTTTAAGCGCTTCATACATCCGGTCCACCAGCTCTCGATAAGCCTGGGGATCCTGAAGCAGCGTGGTGATGTCCCGGTACCGGATACCCGGCATAGGAAAGTCGTTAATGACGCGCACTTTATCCTTCAGATTCATAGTTGGCCCCACCTTTCCATTGTTCCAGCCGCAGGAAAACCGCGCTGTGCTGCAGGCTGCTTTTTTTCCCCTCTTCCATCCGCCACCAAGGCGGGCAGGACACTGGTTTTACCAGCCCCAGTTGCTGAAAAATCATCAGCGCCAGCCGGGTTTGCCAGGGCGGGCAGGATAAAAACCAGAAATCTTCCGGGCCCTTGCAGGCCGTTCCCTGTAATGTAGCCGCCTTTAGGCCGCGGTAAACGTCCAGCAGCGCATCCCGGTCCATCGCCGCCAGCTGTTCCAGCAGGCAGTCCTTCGGCGGTTGATACTTCATTATATAGCATAAGCCGCCGCTGTTCAACTGGGCTTGCAACGCCCGGGCATAGTCTTCGTGCAGCAAATTTTCGTCCAAATAGAGCCGCGTATACCGGCCCAGAGGCAGCTTGTCCGCCTCGGGCGCCGCCACCAGCACGTTCTCACCGCCGGCACACTTTAGAAGCGTCCCGCTTTCGGTATAAAAATTGCCGGCGCAGCCGTCTTTGAGCAGCGTATGCACGCGCAAAAGGCTCTGCTGGCTGTGGCAGAGCACGATGGTGCCCCAGGGGCTTTTGGCCATGTCTTCACATAGGCTGCGCTCCCAGGCATCGCGCGTCAACGTCGTAGGCGGCCCGCCCCGGGCGTCGGCGCCCAGCTGCTCCACCAGGTTTATCTGCCAGCGTGCGGCATCCACCGCCGGCATATCGTCCTGGGGCAGGCGAATGTGATCGACCTTTAGCTGCAGGCGCTCCCGGCCGCCGTAGGTGTTGATGTCCGGCGCAAACAGCAAATCGCAGCCGTCGCTTTGGGCCTTAAGTGCCGCCGCCAGGTGCCCCTGGCCAAAGGCGATGCCTTGCAGCGCCGCGCCCTGCAGCGTAAATTTCAGATGCTTCCCCTGGGATAACAGCTGCAGCGCGTCCATCTTTGCGCCGCGCAGCAGCAGCACCGGGCGCGGATTGCCGTAGCCGCAGGGCTCCATCAGCTTAAGCTCCCGGGCCAAGCCCAGGTCCAGCTCGCCGGGTGTGCAGGCCGCGTCATACTGGCGCACGGGCAAAAAGAGCTCGTCGGCGTACACGGCACGCAGGTGTTGGTTCAGCCGCTGTGCCAGCAGCGCGATGTTGGGCTCGGCAATGGCGCAACCCGCCGCCTGCTCGTGCCCGCCAAAGCGCAACAGCAAATCCTGGCAGTTCTGCAATGCTTCATAGATATGTACGCCGGGCACGCTGCGCGCCGATCCGTAGCAGCCTTCGTCGCCCTGGCCAAAGAGCACCGTGGGCCGGTGGTACCGCTCGGCCAGCCGCGCCGCCACGATGCCGACGAC
Organism: Eubacteriales bacterium; assembly: GCA_028709505.1. Classification (GTDB taxonomy): domain Bacteria; phylum Bacillota; class Clostridia; order Christensenellales; family UMGS416; genus STF2-111. The sequence goes on along the minus strand of JAQVWW010000051.1, from coordinate 1,207 downwards.
GCCGGCGTTCCAGTGGGGCCGGTACAGCACGATGCAGCGGCGGTTTTCGTAATCAAACCCTTGTTCCAGCAGCGCTACGGCTTCGTCGAGGATGGCGGCGCAGGTAGCCTGGCGTTCCAGATTATCCCGCTCCAGCTGCCGGGCCAGTTCAGCCGCCCGCGCCGGTTCTTCGCACTGCAGAAGCTCCGCGCTTTTATGGGCCAGTTCCATCCGGCCGCCGGCGTTAATACGCGGGCCCAGCTGAAAGCCCAGATGGTAGGCGCGCAGGCTTTCGCGAATACCCGCCGACTCTTTAAGCGCCTGGATGCCCACGCGGGGCTGTTCTTCCATGCGCTGCAACCCCAGCTTGACAAACAGCCGGTTTTCATCCTGCAGCGGCACGATATCGGCCACCGTGGCCAGCGCCACCAGGTCTATCACCTCCAGCAGCATATCGACGCCGCCCAGCGCCTGTACCAGCTTGCCGGCCACGCCGGTGCCGCACAGGCCGGCAAACGGATATTGGCTGCCCGGCCGCTTGGGGTTGACGACGGCGGCGCAGGCCGGCAGTTTTTCCGGGCACTCGTGGTGATCGGTGACGATAACCTCCATGCCCAGTTCGTAAGCCAGCGCAATTTCCTCGACGTTGGTCGAGCCGCAGTCTACGGTGATGAGCAGATCGGTGGTGTCGGCCAATGTGCGCACGGCATCGGCGTTGATGCCGTAGCCTTCCCGGTGCCGGGATGGGATGTACCAGTTCACGTCCTTGCCCAGCTGCGCGAAGGCCTGTACCAGCACGGCGATGGCCGACACGCCGTCCACGTCATAATCGCCGTAGAGTGTGATACGTTTGTCGTCAGCCAGCGCCTGGTCGATACAATCCACCGCCTGCTGCATGTCGCTGAGTAGATATGGGTCGTAGATCCCGTCCAAATCGACGCCCACATACTGCTCATATCGCTGCAGCGTATCGATGCCGCGGGCGGCCAATATGCGGGCTGTCAGCGGGCACACGCCGGCTTCCCGGGCAAAGGCGGAGACGGCCTGCTCGTCGGACGGTCCTTCATAGCGTTTTTGATAACGAAACAGCAAAATAGCACTCCTTCTTTGGGTGGGTACAGCAAGACCCTCCCGTGGGGAGGGTCGGGTAAGCGCAGAGTTGTGGAAACCCTTTTGCCGGCGCTCAGGCTCTGGCCTTGGCTTTGGTTTTCTTGTGGGCGTTGATTTT
>JAQVWW010000050.1 GCA_028709505.1 Eubacteriales bacterium | reverse complement strand
GTCGTCGGTCAGGCACAGCACGTCGTAGCCGCTGTCGGCAATACGCTCCAGCTGCGGCAGCCTGGCAATCTGCTGCACGCTGTCGCCGCTGGCAAAGTAGATAGCGCTCTGGTCCTCGCCCATGGCGTCTGCATATTCCTTTAGCGTAACGAGCTTATCCTGCTTGAGCGAATGGAACATCAGCAAGTCCTGCAGCGTCTCTTTGTTCTGGCCGTAGCCGGTGTACACGCCGTATTTGAGCGTCACGCCGAAGCTGCCGTAAAATTGCAGATAGTTGTCGCGGTCGTCGGCCAGCATTTTGAGCAGTTCGGCCTTGATTTTCTTTTGCAGGTTTGCGGCGATGACCTTTAGCTGCCGATCGTGCTGCAGCACCTCGCGGGAAATGTTCAGCGAAAAATCCGGCGAGTCGACCAGCCCTTTGACGAAGCCGAAATAGTCGGGCAGCAGGTCCTGGCACTTGTCCATGATCATGACGCCGTTGGCGTACAGCTGCAAGCCCTTTTCGTATTCCTTGGAGTAGAAATCAAACGGCGGCTTCTTGGGGATGTACAAAAGGGCCGTATACGTGACGCTGCCCTCCACCTTGGTGTGGATGGTCTTAAGCGGCGCGTCCATATCGTAGAACTTTTCCTGATAGAACCGCTCGTATTCGCCGTCTTCCAGTTCGGCCTTAGCCTTGCGCCAGACGGGAATCATGCTGTTGAGCACAGTGTTTTCGGTGTAGCTTTCCCACTCGTTTTCGCTGCCTTCCTTCTTGCGGGAGCGGGGCATGTCCATGCGGATGGGATAGCGGATGTAGTCCGAATACTTCTTAACCAGCGCCGCAATGCGGTGCGGGTCTAAAAACTCGTCGTAGCTGTCTTCGCCGTCGTTGTCTTTGAGCACCAACGTAATCTCGGTGCCAAAGTCCGCCTTGTCATCCGCGCGCAGCGTATAGCCGTCCTGGCCGCTGGACTGCCAGCGGGTGGCCTCGCCGGCGCCGTGGGCGCGGCTGACCACGGTAACCTCCTTGGCCACCATAAAGGCCGAATAGAAGCCCACGCCAAACTGGCCGATGATGTCGATATCCTCGCCCAGTTCGTTGTCCTTCTTAAAGTTCAGCGTGCCGCTGCGGGCGATGGTGCCCAGGTTATCCTCCAGCTCGTCGCGGGTCATGCCGCAGCCGTTGTCGGCGATACGCAGCGTGCGCTTGTCCTTGTCCACGGCAATGTCGATGGCGAAATCCTCGCGGGACAGGTGTACCGTCTCGTCGGTCAGCGATCGAAAATACAGCTTATCCAGCGCGTCGCTGGCGTTGGAAATAAGCTCCCGCAGGAAGATCTCGCGGTGCGTGTAAATGGAATGGATCATTAGATCTAGGATGCGTTTGGACTCGGTTTTAAACTGTTTTTTGCTCATCTTGCGTCAACCCCTTTTTGGCTATCTGTTCCCTTGCGGGCAAAAAATTTGTTAGCACTCATCACGAACGAGTGACAGACTTATTGTACATCCTTTGTCAGAAAATGCAAGATGCTGCGGCAAAAAATATGCGCTGTCAATTCCTCTATAGCCCAATCTTAGCGTTCGCCGCCGCCCAATATAAATGTTTTTTCCGTTCCCGGCTAAATCTTGCGGGATTTTCCGGTGGGCCGCCAAAACTCACCGTGTGCTGCGCCGGCAATTCGTATCGTTTTTATGCACATTGCCCAAGAATGCGGCGGTACGCCTCCGCTGCCGCAAGTTGCCGAAAAGCGCCGAATTGGCCTGTCTAAACCGACGATTTGCCCCATACCTGCCAATCCGGGGTTTTTAACGAGATAATTCAATTTTTTATGCATGCTATGCGTGTGCGGTTATGATACAATCTTACCATTGAATTCTAATTGTTTCGCCAAAGACAGGCACAAAGAGGTGGTTTCGTGGAGATATTCGCTCGCATCGCGCGCATGTGCCGTCCACATCGCAGGCACTTTTTTTGGGGCCTTACCGGCCTGGTGATAGCCAACATCACGCGGCTGATTTTGCCGCTGCTGGCCGGCAGCGTCGTCGATACCGTCATCGAGCAAGGGCGTATCGAACGCCTTCTTCCGCTGTGCGGCTGGATATTTGGCTTAACGGCGCTGCGCGCCTGCATGGGCTTCTTGCGCGGCTACCAGATGGAGCAGCTGTCGCAAAACTTCACTTTTGACCTGCGTACCGGCTTATACCGGCACCTGCAGCAGATGCCTTACCGCTTTTACGATGAAAACTACGTGGGCGAAATCATGTCGCGCATGACCGGCGATATCGAAGGCCTGCGCAATTTGCTCGCCGGCGGTTTGGTGCAGCTTTTTGAAAGCCTGATATGGTTTTTCGGCGCGCTGATTATGCTCTTTACGCTCAACGTCCGGCTGGCGTTTATTATGCTCATCTTCGCGCCGGCGGTGGCGGTGGTGGCTTTTATCTTCAATAAAAAAATACGCCCGTGCTTTCGCGCCGTGCGTGAGCAAAACGCCGTGCTGTCTACCCGCACGCAGGAAAACATTTCAGGCATGCGCGTCGTCAAGGCTTTTGCCCGCGAAGAGCACGAAAAGCAGTCCTTCAACGCCGAAAACCGCAAGGTGCTGCGGCTGCATTTGAAGGTAACCTACACGTGGTCGGATTTTGTACCGATGCTGGATTTTTTGGGCAGCCTGTGCACGCCGGCGCTGATGGGTGTAGGCGGCTATATGGTGGTAAACGGTCAACTGACGCTGGGTACGCTGGTGGCCTTTACCAACTACATTTGGCTGATCACATGGCCCATGCGCAACTTAGGCGGCGTCGTCAACATGCTGGCCATGGCCTCCACGTCGGCGGAAAAGCTGTTCTACTATATTGATTTAGGCTCTTCCATCCGCGAAAAGGAGCAGCCGTCCTTTCCGCAGCCTTTTGCCGGCCATGTTGTGTTCGATCACGTCACGTTTAGCTACGGCGACGGCATTGTGCTGGACGATGTAAGCTTTGAGGCCCGCCCCGGCTCCACCATCGCGCTGATGGGCGCCACCGGCAGCGGCAAAACCTCCATCATCAACCTGATGGCCCGCTTTTACGATTGCCAGCGCGGCAGCGTCACCATCGACGGCGTCAATGTAAAAGACATGCCGCTGCGCGCGCTGCGCGATCGCATTGGCATCGTCATGCAGGAAACATTCCTGTTTTCCGAGACCCTCGCCAACAACATCGCCTTTGGCCGGCCCGACGCGCCGCTGCCCCGTATCGACGATGCCGCCGGGGCGGCCTGCGCCCAGGAGTTCATCCAGGCCATGCCCTTAGGATATGAAACCATCGTGGGCGAACGGGGCCTGGGCCTGTCCGGCGGGCAGAAGCAGCGCGTGGCCATCGCCCGCGCGCTGCTGTACGATCCCACGATACTGGTGCTGGACGACGCCACGTCGGCGGTGGATATGGAGACCGAGCACGCCATACAGCTGCATTTTGAAGAACAGTTTGAAAACCGTACCACTTTTATCGTGGCCCACCGCATTTCGTCGGTGCAAAAGGCCGATGAAATTCTGGTGCTGGACGAGGGTCGTATCGCCGAACGCGGAAACCATAACGACTTACTGGCGAAAAAGGGCATCTATTACCGGATGTATCTCGATCAATATCGGGATTTTGCCGCCATGGAAGGGCAGGTGGGTTAGGTATGCCAAAGCTGCGCGTAATAGACGACGAAGTATTGGAGCGCCCCTTTGATAGACGGCAGTTTTTGCGTCTGATGCGATATTTAATCCCCTTTCGCGGCAAGATGGCGCTGGCTTTTGCGCTGATGGTCGTCTGGTCGGTATGCAACCTGTCCCAGCCCTACCTGATGTCGCTGGCCATCGACGGCTATATCACGCCCGGCGCGCTGGACGGCTACGGCAGGGTCATCTTCGCCATGGTGGCCTTAAGCCTCATCGGCGCCGTGTGTATCCGTTACCGCGTACGGCTGATGGATACGGTGGGTCGCACCGCCATTGCCAACCTGCGCGAGACACTGTTTCACCACATCCAGGAGCTGTCCTTCTCGTTTTTTGACAGCCGCAGCGCCGGCAAAATTATGGTGCGCGTCATCAACGACGTCAACAGCCTAAACGACCTGTTCAGCAACGGCATCGTACAGGTGCTGCTGGATATCATCACGCTGGTGCTCTTGCTGGGCATCATGCTGTGGGTAAACTGGAAGCTGACGCTGGCCGGCCTGTGCATCCTGCCGCTGCTGCTGTTTGTCGTATTTAAGCTCAAGCGCGTCATCCGCCAGAACTGGCAACGCGTGCGCAATAAAATATCCAACATGAACGGTTACCTGCACGAATCGCTCTCGGGTATGCGCGTCACACAGGCCTTTACGCGCGAGGAGGAGAACGCCGCTATTTTTACCGAGGTCAGCCATGACATTCGCCACAGCTGGATGCGGGCCATCCGCATCAACAATATGTTCTGGCCGGCGCTGGATGTGGTGTCGGCCATGGGCACGGTGCTGGTCTATCTGGTGGGCGTCCGTGTGCTGGGCATCGGCAGCGGCATTACCGTAGGCACGCTATTGATGATTCTGATGTACTTAGGGCGGTTCTGGGAGCCGCTGAACAACCTGTCCAACTTCTATAACAACCTGCTGCAGGCCATGGCGTCGGTGGAGCGCATCTTTGAGATACTGGATACGCCGGTGGAGATCCAAAGCCCGCCGGGTGCGCCGGCTCTGCCGGCCATCGAAGGCCGCGTGGAGTTCGACCGCGTAACCTTCGGCTATGACCGCGATAAAAGTGTGCTCAAGGACGTATCCTTTACCGTCCAGCCCGGGCAGACGGTGGCGCTGGTCGGCCCCACCGGCGCCGGCAAGTCCACCGTGGTCAACCTCATCAGCCGCTTTTACGACGTGCAGGACGGCGCCGTGCGTATTGACGGCCACGACGTGCGCCAAGTGGAGCTGCCGTCGCTGCGCCGGCAGATGAGCGTTATGATGCAGGACAGCTTCATTTTTTCGGGCACCATCAAGGATAACATCCGCTACGGCCGGCTGGACGCCACCGACGAAGAGGTGGTGGCCGCCGCCCGCGCCGTCCGCGCCCACGGCTTTATCAGCCAGATGGAAAAGGGCTACGATACCGAGGTCAACGAACGCGGCTCGCGGCTGTCCACCGGGCAAAAGCAGCTGATCTCGTTTGCCCGGGCGCTGCTCAACGACCCGCGCATCCTCATCCTGGACGAAGCCACGTCGTCCATCGACACGCACACCGAGATGCTCATCCAGCAGGCGCTGGATACGCTGCTTCAGGACCGCACGTCCTTTGTCATCGCCCACCGGCTCTCCACCATCCGCAAGGCCGATTGCATCATGGTGGTGCAGGACGGCCGCATCGCCGAGACCGGCACCCACGACGAGCTGATGGCGGCACGGGGGCTGTATTACGAGATGAGCCAGGCGCAGTATCAGTTTTTAATGCCGTAACGCACGGATGGAAATGGGGCTGCCCACAGAACCGCGCGGTTTTGCGGGCAGCCTTTGTGCAAGGCCGCCTCCGGGCCCGGCATAACTGAATTCTCTTTTTTTCAACTCTGTGCTACAATAGCACTACTCTTTTTTTACAAAGGACAAGATATGATTCACGACATCGCGCCGCACCGGTTTGACAATGCCTTTTCCTCCCGTCTGCCCGCCGCTACCGACGTGGTGCTGTACTACGAAGGCGACCGCGTGCTGTTGTGCGGCGCCGACGACGCACCGTATTTGCCCTGCTTTGGCGATTGCCGCGGCATTCGCGCCGACGCGCTGCAATATCTGTTTTGCATCGACAATATCGGCTACTTTCTGGCCGAAGCGTTGCCGGCAGTGCTGCCCGCGTCGGGCAGCCTGCGGCCGGTGGCGCAGCTGCGCACGCTGGCCGACGCCGTGGTGAAGTTTGCCGGCGTTACCGGCGCGCAGCTGCAGCGCTGGCGCGAGAGCAACCGGTATTGCGGCCGGTGCGGGCAGCCGATGGCCGCCAGCGCCCACGAGCGGGCGCTGTGCTGCCCGGCCTGCGGCAACACCGTCTACCCCAAAATATCACCGGCTGTCATCGTGGCCGTCACCGACGGCGAGAAACTGCTGATGGTGCGCACGAAGCTGTACCCGCAGCGGTTTTCGCTGGTGGCCGGCTATGTGGAGGTGGGCGAGAGCCTGGAGCAAGCGGTGGCGCGGGAGGTGCTGGAGGAGACCGGCGTGCGTATTGCCAACATTCGCTATTTTGCCAGCCAGCCCTGGTCCTTTTCGGACACGATGATGGTGGGTTTTACCGCCGAGCTGACCGGCGAGAGCACGACGGCGCCGCAGGAAAGCGAAATTACCGAGGTCCGCTGGCTTACGCCGGAACAGGTGCCTGTTCCCGATTCGGATATCAGCATGGGCGGCACGCTTATTCGCCGGCATCTGGCGCAAAACGGCCTGCCGGGTTAATTGCCGCGTCATTTTGGTGCATCTGTCGGGACGGAAGAGTCGGGACAATCAAGATAGATATGGCTCTATTGAGGTGCCCAGGCCAATGGTAGACGAAAACTATTAGACATTTCCTAATTCGGCTAGACCAACAATTTGAGTGGTAGAAGGATACTTCATGAGTACCTATTGTCGCAAAGTTGTTTTTCAGGTAGGCCCTTACTACTCGCCTTCTAACCTGAAGCTTATTGCCGAAAGGCTTTTCTCATACGAGGAAAACTACACTATATATGACCTAATAAATTTTTTCTTGTCGGATATAGATACGTATAAAGAGCAGCATCTTGTTGGATTGCATTATGATTTTAATATAGAGGATCTTTACATCTTTGACGGAACACGGTATCGCAACTTATGGGATGCTTGTGCTAAAATCGAGACGCTCTTTAATTATCTTCATTTAGGCGATACAATAATTTTGGCTTTGCAACCGGAATCACACGGTGGCGGTGCTTCCGTCGGAACGCTTGATGGCATTACCTTTTATTTTAACAGCAATGAATCCAACCATCTATATACCCCTCATGTGCATGCTTGTTACGGCGAGTATGAAATCTCCATAGGGCTAAAGCCTATTTTGATCCTGGCTGGGCGCTTTCCTTCCCGATCCAAAAAGCAAAAAGCATTAAAATACATCCACAAGCATCAGCTTGAACTTCTGCAAGGGTGGCGCGATATGACCAACGGGATCTCTGTCAATCGGGAATTGTGGCCTATCTAGAAGATTGGAGCTGAAGGCAGGCTTCTGCAATTCTTTGCAACAAAACAAAAAAACCTCTCGGGGGCTTTCGTTTTATACTTTCTGCAGCGCCGCCAACCTCATCAACGCCGCGTTGACAGTAGCCCTGCAAATAGGCAAAGCGGCGGTCAAAAAACCAAAGTGTGGTGCTGTGCACCTTAACTTCCTCTCATTAAATCAGAATCACCTTCTCCATCTGCCAACAAGATTGG
>JAQVWW010000049.1 GCA_028709505.1 Eubacteriales bacterium | reverse complement strand
GGTGTCCACGGCGCACAGCGCGTCGTCCAGAATGTACAGCGCCGGCTTTTTGATGAGCGCCCGGGCGATGGAAATACGCTGCTTCTGCCCGCCGGACAGGTTGACGCCGCGATCGCCCAGCTGGGTGGCATAGCCGTCGGGAAACTCCAGGATGCTCTGGTGGATTTCAGCGGTCTGCGCGGCGGCTACCACGTCGTCGTGGGTATAACCGTCGGTAAAGAAGCGAATGTTCTGCTCGATGGTGTCCGAGAACAGAAAGTTGTCCTGGGGCACGTAGCCGATGTTCTCGCGCAGGCTGCCCAGACGGTAATCCATAATGTCCACGCCGTCGAGGAGAATGGTGCCGCGCGGCACGTTATAAAGCTTAAGCAGCAGGTTGACCAGCGTGGTTTTGCCGCTGCCGGTGTGGCCCAGTATGCCCAGCGTCTGTCCGGGCGCAACATGCAGGCTGATATCCCGCAGCGCCGGCAGTTCGGTGTCCGGGTAGGCAAAGGTCAGGTTGCGGATTTCCACGTCGCCGCGCTGCACGGTAAGGGACGCGTCACCGTCGCCGTCCACCACCATCGGCCGCTGCCGCAGGATGTCGCCCAGCCGCTGGTACGAGGCCATGCCGCGCTGGAACAGGTTGATGATGCGCGAGATGGAGATAATGGGCATCATGATCATCGTCAGATATCCGTTAAACGCCACCACGTCGCCCACAGAGATGATGCCCGCGCGGGCCAGCGCCGTGCCATAGAAGATGCTGATGGCAAAGCTGATGCCGAAAAACACCTGTACCAGCGGCTGAAAGGCCGCCGATACGCGCACCATGCGCAGGTTGGCGTCCTGTACCCGGTGGTTCAGCTCGTCAAAGCGTTCCACCTCTTTTTCTTCCTGCACATAGGTCTTGATGACGCGGATGCCGTTGATGTTCTCGTTCACCCGGTCGCTGACCTCGGCGAACGTCTCCTGCACCTTGCGAAAGCGCCGGCGCACCTGCGAGCCCATCAGCACGACAAATAATACAATAAAGGGGACCGGAAGCAGCGACACCACCGTAAGCCGGGCATTGATGCCGCCGGCCATCGATGCGATGGACAGCAGCGCCACGCCCAGGCCGTTGAACACCATGGCCATGCCCGGGCCGAACGTCATGCGCACGGCGTTGATGTCGTTGATGGCGTATGCGATGAGATCGCCGGTTTTGCGGTGATGGAAAAAATGCGGGTTTAATTTTTGCAAATGGGTAAAGAGCTCTTCGCGCAGGAAGCATTCCAGATTACGGGCGTTGCCGTTGATAAAGTGCCGCCACAGAAACCGGGCAATAAACGAGCCTGCCGCCAGCGCCAGTATCACGGCAATGCCGTGTGCCACGCCGGCCGAGTCAATTTGCGGCACATCCAGCAAATCGAACACGGCGCCTAACGCTTTGGGGGTCTGTGTCTGCAAGTAGCTGGACATGGCCAGAAAAAAAAGTCCCGGAATGTACTTCCATCCATAGCGTTTTAAAAATTTTGCGAAAACCAAAGCCTGCTCCTTCCCAACGATTGTATTTTTGCGCAGAAAATAAAATGATCCGGCGTTTTTTTACAGCAAATTGTGCTTGCGGACGCCCCATTGGCGCAGGTTTGCTGCCACCAAGCCCGTGGCATCGCCACAGGATTCGGCCGACGAGCCGGGCGAAAGACCGCCGCTTATCCGTACATTACAATAGTATACAGCATTCTTGATAAAAATAAATGACATATTTTTAGAACCCGAACAATTTTTTTGGCCGTCCCTTCGGGACGGTCGCCGCCGCCAGGCGTAAAAAGGCGCCGGCAGGCATACACTGTAACCGCGTTGATTGTAAAGAAGGGGGAGAGCAGCATGTTGATTACGGCGGAATTGTTTTTGGAGGTGCTGCGGAGGCTGTCGTTGGTGGTGTCCGGTGTCGAGAAGAGCTCGTTTTTCCCACAGCCAATGACGGCCGACGAGGAAAAGGAATACGTGCGCAGAAAGCTATCCGGTGATAAATGGGCGGCCGGCCAGCTGGTGGAGCGCAACCTGCGGCTGGTGGCCCATATCGCAAAGAAATATCGCGGCAACGGCCGCGACATGGACGATCTGGTGTCCATCGGCACCATTGGCTTAATTAAGGCCGTTAACACATTCGATCCGGCCAAAAACATCAAGCTGGCCACGTACGCCGCCCGTTGCATTCAAAATGAGGTGCTGATGAGCATCCGCTCCAGCCGCAAGCTGCGCAACGAGGTGTACATGGACGAGCCCATCGGCACCGACCACGAGGGCAATGAAATCTCGCTGGCCGACATCCTGGGTACCGGCCAGGACGAGGTCATCGATTCGGTAGACTTGCGCATGCAGACCGATAAGCTCAATGCGCTGGTCAAGACGCTGGAGCGCCGTGAGCGGTGCATTATCGAAATGCGTTACGGCTTGTGGGGGCAGCGGCGCATGACGCAAAAAGAGATAGGCCAGAGATTGGGTATCTCCCGCTCCTATGTAGCGCAGCGCGGCTACCGTACAAAACGGCGGGATAAAACGGCATCGGCGCGCCGCTGTGGGATGCGCCGGCCCAGGGCGGCGGGGACGGCGGCAACCGGGTTTTTTTGCATGCCGGCACTGCTGTGAAGATGGTTGGGGAGAGCGGGTAAAGTTCCTGCGGGCGCGGGAAGCCTAAAGCAAAGCCTGTTTCCGCTTCTACAGCGCAGATCCCATCGCCGCGCAAGAATCCGCCCGCTTGGCATAGATATAAACCAGAGGATACGGGAGGCAGAGCGTATGAAGGGGAGAAGAACGCCGGTGGCGGAATGTTTCTACGATGAGGAGGGGTCCAGCGCCCGAGACATCGTCCGGGCGTCATTTATGTTGTTTGTAAAGAGCCTTTTGCCCGATGCGGCAGGCTGAAGCGGCGCGTCGGATGGGGCAATGCGCGATACCAAAGGAAAAAGTCTGCCGATGAGGGTGCGGCGCGGGGGCAGGCCATGGCATATTTGCAAATAGACAATCCGGCGGATTACCAGGCCGCCCTGTATATCCGTTTGTCCAAAGAGGACGATACCGAGCTGGAATCCCAGAGCGTGACCAACCAAAGGGACCTGCTGACGGCGTTTGCGCGGCAAAGCGGGCTTGCCGTGCACGATGTATATGTGGACGACGGCTGGAGCGGAACCAGCTTCGAACGGCCGGGATTCCAGCGCATGCTGGGCGATATCGAGCGCAAGAAGGTCAATATGGTCATCACCAAGGACATGTCGCGGTTGGGCAGGGACTATATTCTGACCGGACACTATCTGGAACGATATTTTCCCGAGCATGGCGTGCGGTATTTGTCGCTGCTGGACGGCGTCGATACCGGCGTGGACAACTCAGCCAACGACATCACGCCCTTTCGAGCCATCATGAACGACTGGTATGCCAAGGACATCTCCAAGAAAATCAAAAGTGTCAAGCACGATAAACAGCGTCGAGGCCTCTTTGTCGGCGGGAAAGCCGTATACGGCTACCGGCTTTCCTCCCAAGAAAAAAACAAGCTGGTCATCGACGACGAGGCGGCGGCAGTGGTGCGCCGGATATTCTTAAAGGCGCTGCAAGGGCAGTCCTGCCGGCAGATCGCCCAGCGGCTCAACCGGGAAGGCGTGCCGCCGCCGGCCGTCTATGCCGGGCTGACGCGGCGGGCATACAGCGGCTTGTGGAGCGCCGAACGCATTGCGGACATGCTGCAAAACCCCACCTACATCGGCCATATGGTGCAAGGAAAATCCCGACGCCTGAACTATAAGACGGCCAAAAGTGTGCGGATAAGCCCGAAAAATTGGATTGTCGTACAGGATACGCACGTGCCCATTATAGAGTCGGATGTGTTTCGGCGCGTGGGCCTGCTCGTCGCCAGCCGTCGCAGCACCCGCAGCCGCACTTACGACTATTTGCTTAAAGGAACCATCTGCTGCCACGAATGCGGCCGGCCGTTGTCCGTGGTCAATCGCCCAAACGCCAAGGGCGAAGACGTATTGTATTTTATTTGCCGCACTTATCAGCGCCAGCCCAAAGCGCGCGCCTGTACCTGCCACTCGGCTCGGGTGGATACCGTTACCAACGCGGTGCTGCAACGGGTGGACGACGTGTGCCGAAGCTATCTGGATGCGGGCATGCTGGACGAGATGGCGGCGACGCTGGCAAAGGACAGCAGGCGCGGCGGCGAATTGCAGGCGACGCTGCACGCGCTGGACGCCGAGCTTAACGCACTGCGTGAAAAACTCGACGCAATGTATCTGGATAAGTTGTCCGGCCTGCTGGAGGAAGAAGATTTTGTACGGGTCTACGCCCATTTGCGTGGCCGGCGCGCCGCGCTTATGCAAAAACGTGCCGCGCTGCAGGCCCAGCGGCAGCGCGCGCCGGCGGATCTGCGCAGCCAACTGGAGGAGCTGGCCCAACGCTTCCTGCGGGAGAAGGACGGTAACCGCACGCTGCTGGTTAGCCTGATAAAAAGGGTGGAGCTGACGCAGGATAAGCGGGTGCTGCTCTACTTCTGCTGTGCGCCGCCAAAGGCCCTCTGCGCCGGGCAGCCCGGCGCAGAGGAGCAAACCGCGGCAGAGCAGGCAAGTGAAGACGCGCTGTAATGGCAGAACAGCGCAGCAGATTATAAAACAAAACGTTATGCAAATAGTAAAATAGCATTGCGCCGCCGGCCCACCGATACCAAGGCGGGACATGTGAGCAGCCGACATCCGCGCTCGTGCGAGAGGTTTTGTCGCTTGATTGCCCAGGCCCCGTGGCTGCGCCGCCGTAGCCTGCGAGTCCGGTTTAAAAGCGCTGGCGGGCCGCCGGCCGGATACCGAAAGGGCGGGCCGCTGCAGTGTCCTACCGGCTGGAAAAGGGGTACCGGCCGGCAGGTTGCCGGAAAAGGAACGCGGGCAAGCCCTTGCTGATACACATATCGCTTTAGAGGATATGCCGCGACAAAAAAATCCAAGATTATCCTTTCGGACGACTTGACTTCATCTCATAAATAAAGGAATATAATGATATACATAGTATTATATAGATCGATCTTAGGAAATTTAAATTTTTTGTTGAGATAAGGAATCCGACGCCGGAGACATGGACACATCTGCACATACGCCTTAAACGATGCATCGATGCGATGCGCAACTGCCTGGGCTGGCGCCACCGGGATGGGGCAAGGAGAGTTTTTGTGAAAAACAAGGCGGGCTATCTTTCCATCGCGCTATGCACGTTACTGATGTTGAGCGCCTGCGCACCGCCCGGCGCGGTGCAGCCGACGCATGGCGTTTTGCCCGGTGCCACGGCAAGCCCAGCGCCGGCCAACGATGCGCTGAACGCGTCCGGCCAATTTCTGCTGGATTACGGCATTATAAAGGATGGGCAGTACGCGGCGGATGGCATCGTCACCCGCACCACGGCGGCGCGGCTGGTAGCCGATGTGACCGGCCTGACGCCGCTGGCCCGAGACGATGGTTATACGCACCCGTTTGTGGACGTTACCGGCGAAGATACGCCGGTCATTGCGCTATTGTACCAACACAACATTATTACCGGCGTGTCCGATAATCGTTTTATTGGCGACGGTGTTTGCGATGCCAACACATTCTTACTCTTTTTGCTGCGGGCGATGGACCATGTGGGCGGACGGCAAAGCGACGTCACGTGGGAGAACGCCGGCGATATGGCGCGGCGCAGGGGCCTGCGGGACGCCGACTGGGTGGACGACGGACGGCTTTCGATGGACGACGCGTTTGACATCTGCTACGCTGCGCTTTCCGCCGGCATAGACGACGCCGGGCAGACGCTGCTGGATTATTTAAGCGTTCTGGGCGTGGTCAGCATCGCCGGCGCCGCCGGCTATGACGGCGCCTATCAGATCACCGCGCCACTGGGTGAACCCTTTTATTACGAAGACTTCAACGATAAAAAACTGGAAAATTATGACGTCAAGGCGGCCAATGGCAGCGTAGCCTGGCAGGGCAGCAGAACCAAAGGCGCGCTAAACGAAATCACCGCCGACGGCTATCTGCAACTGTCGGGCAAGGAGCAGGAACTGGCCGGCGATCAGCAGGTGGCGCTGCGCAAAGACCTGATGCAGAACCACGAAAGCTACGGCATGACCTTTACCGTCAACGTACAAAGCATGGCCAACGAAGGGGACGCCAATCGCGTCATTTTGCGTATCATTGCGCGCACCGCCGACGCCGCCTTTACCAACTATTACGCCATCAATTACTATATGGTGCTGCCGATAGGCGAGTATCAATCCAACCTGGCCCGGTGTATGTGGTCCATCACCAACACCAACGCGCCCAGCGGCACCGCGCCGCTGGCCCAGGCTTCCTATCTGCTTAAAGAAGGCGTCGATTATACGGCGCGGTTGCTGGTGGAGGATACCCCCGCCGGCGGCGTGCACATCGCTTTTTATATCGACGGACCCGATCGCGCCGGAAACGGTGCGCAGCCACTTTTGGAGATGACCGACGATACGCCGTACAAAATTACCCGCAGCGCCGCCGGCCCGGCTTTTGGCACGTCGGGCTATCAGGGCGCCGGCTGGGGCTACGCCTCCACCGTGCGTTTTGACGACGTGGCCCTGTACGATACGCAGAGCTTTGCCACGCAGACCAAGCAGCTGGCCGCCTTTGCCGATACGCCGCTGACGGTGGCGCAGGACGACGAATACGCCACACAGACGGCGTACCTGGTGCGCCGGGGCGTGTTGATGCCCCATCAGCGCAGCTTAACCTTTGGCGGCAATGTCAGCGTGGCGCAGTTCCTGGCGACGGCGCTGTACGCCACCGGCCGGCACATGCAGGCGGGGCAGACGCTGGAGACATTTGTGCTGGCGGACTATCAGCGCATTTTTGCCGGTACGCCGGCGGCGGACAAAGCCGATTTGAACCGCGGCATCACCCGTTACGAGGCGGCGCGTATTATCGCCGCCACGCTTCCCGGCCTGCCCGGCGACAGCCGGTACCGGGCGCTTTACCAGGACACGCTGGACAGCGCTTATGAAAGCGCCGTGTTCTTTGCCGTGCAGAACGGCTACCTGCCGCTGGACGGGAACAACTGCTTTGGCGGCGCCCAGGCGCTTAGCAGGCAGGATGTGATACGGATATTCTGCTGCGCCGCCGACGCGCGGCTGCGTCAGGGTAACCACGCGCTGCAGCTGCCGTCTGTCTTCTCCCGCGACGCCGTGCTGCAGGGCGGCAAGCCGCTGCCCATCACCGGGTACGGCATGACCGGCGACACCGTCACCGTCACCTTCAACGGCCAGACCAAGACCGCCAAAGTGGTAGACGGCCAGTGGGCCGTGGAGCTGGATCGCCAGGCCTATGGCGGCCCGCACACGCTCAGCGTCAAAGACAGCGGCTATCAGCTGTCGTTTCCCGGCATCTATGTGGGCGAGGTCTTTGTCGTGACCGGCCAGTCCAACGCCGAGATGTCGGTGTACGAG
>JAQVWW010000048.1 GCA_028709505.1 Eubacteriales bacterium | reverse complement strand
GCGATGGGCGTGGCTGTGTGGTTGGCCATTTCGCGCAGGGCCTCGTTATTCTGCGGCAATACCGGCTCTTCTGTGAACATCAGATGATGCTGATCCAGCTCACGGGCCAGTACCTTGGCCATCGTCTTATGCACGCGGCCGTGAAAGTCCACGGCGATGTCAAAATCGTCGCCGCAGGCGGCGCGGATGGCGGCGACGCGGTCGCACACCGCCGTAATCTTTGAGAAGCTGTCTACGTAATGCATCTCCTCGGTACCGTTCATCTTGATGGCAGAATAGCCCTGCGCCTTGGCCTCCAGCGCCGCCGCCGCAATGTCCGACGGCCGATCGCCGCCTATCCACCGGTAGACCTTGAGCTTGTCGCGCACGGCACCGCCCAGCAAATCGTAGACAGGCGCGTTATAGAACTTGCCCTTGATGTCCCACAGCGCCTCGTCTATGCCGGCGATGGCGCTCATCACCTCGGGGCCGCCGCGGTAAAAGCCGGTGCGGTACATGACCTGCCAGTGATCTTCTATCTTGCCGGCGTCCTGGCCGATGAGATAACCTTTGAACTCCTCGACGGCGGCGCGTACCGTATCGGCGCGGCCCTCTACGATGGGCTCGCCCCAGCCGGAAATACCTTCATCGGTGTCAATCTTTAAAAACAGCCAGCGGGGTGGAACCTTGTACAGCGTCATATTGGTGATTTTCATGGCGTTTCCTCCTGATTTTGGTGAATGGTGGCAATGGTGCCGTTGTCGCACAACTGTGCCTCAATCTGAATTTTTGCACAGGCGCCGGGCGCCTGCCCGTCCAGGCTTTGCGTCAAAAACCAACAGGCGTAGTCCACCATGGCGTCCAGGTTGACGTCTACGGTGGTCAGCGCCGGGAACATATCGTCATAGCGGCCGCTTTTGTCAAAGCCTACGATGCTGATGTCGCCGGGCACCGCTATGCCGTGGCGCGCCAGGCTGCTGTAACAGCCATAGGCCATGTCGTCGTTGAAGGCGAAGACCGCCGTCGGCCGCTGATAGGCGGGCAGCGCGGCAATGCGATCCCCGGCTTCGACGCCTGAGCCGAATAGCCAGTTGCCGGGCAGCACGTCGTCATCGCGCAGCGTAAGGCCGCGCGCCATATACAGGCTTTGCACGCCGCTGAAGCGCTCCATGCACGTCTGGTGGCTGCGCTTGCCCAGTATAAATGCAATTTTTTTGTGTCCGGCGGCGGCCAGGCGGCGGACCACCTGATACGCGCCGTCGAAGTTGTTGCTGACAACGCTGGTCATCAGCGGCGTATAGTGGTTGATGGACACACAGGGAATGCCAAACTGTAACGCTTGGTGATAATAGGCGCTGTGGTTGTAGCTGTCAAATATAACAGCGACCGGCGCGGCGCGGCGGATGGCGTCGGCAACGGTATCGTCTTTGCCCACCGATTTAAACAGCAGGTCGCAGCCCAGCTCCGAGAGCCTTTTTTCAAAGCTATGGATAAGCTTAATGTAAAAGCCCTCGCCGTCGCCGGAGTGCAAATAGTCGTGCTGGGCGATGCGCATGATGCTCCGGCGCGCCGGGCCGCTCTGTGCCGCGGCGCCGGGCAGTATTGTGGTGCCGACCCCGCGCCGGCGTAAGACGCGCCCTTCGTCGGCCAATATCTGCAGCGCTTTGCGTACCGTGTTGCGCTCCACGCCAAAACGTTGGCACAGCGCCTTCTCGCCGGGCAGCATACCGGTTTGCCGGTACAGCCCGCCGGCTATCTCGGATAGTAAAATCTCATAAATTTGCCGATAGATCGGCTGCTTGTTGGTTCTGTCAATGCTCATGGCCGCTGTTGCTCCGCGTCGGCGCTCTGCTCACGCACAACACCTTTTTTTAGCAAAATATTGCCGCCCTTTATCGTGTCGGCGGTGACGACAACGCCCACGGCCCGGTCGCCGCGGTCGTAAAAGGCAAACCGCTCCACCGTATCGATATGTGCCTGTACGCCGGCATCGGACAGCGCCGTGCGGCACTGGGCGTAGGCGCCGCTTTCCACCGCCGATTCCATCATAACCGCCGGACAGTCGACAGCTTCATCCAGCGGAAAAAATTTGACGATATCGGCCAGCAGCCCGGCAAGATTGGGCACCGGCACATACAGACGCACGCCGGCCCTGGCGGCGGACAGCGCCGGATAGTTGGCATCGGCCAGCAGCAGCTCTTCGCCGTGACCCATCTGCATCATCAGCTTCATAAGCTCCGGCGTAAAGGAGCGCGGGATGTTCTTTAGCATACAGTTCCTCCTGTTATACGTGCGCGTAAGAGCGTTTCTACCGCCGCCATCGTGGCGCAGTCCTGCGCCAAGCGCGCCGCGTCGGTGCCCTCGGGGTTGTCCAGTGCGGCGCCGACAAACAGCGCGTCTTCGGCTGCATAGCCATAGTATACTTCATACCGGTCGCTGCCGGCCAGCGCGACACCGTCAAACTCCAAAATCGCAGGCTCGCCGCCGCCGGCCGCCGCCAAGCTGTAGCCGCCGGTTCCGGCGCCGGTCAGTATTTTGCCGGTGCATCCGGCGCCGCCAAAGCCCAGGTTTATGTAAGCCGACGCGCCGGGGCCGTGCAGCGCAAACGTATGCACGCGCCCGCCGGTGCTGTAGTTGGCGCGGATACAGCCGGTTACGCCGTTGGAAAACTCCATCGACGAATACCACGCCTGGGCCAGCCCGGTACCGCGGTTAACCGTTTCCAGCGTGGAGGCTTTAACTATCTGCGGTGCAGCGCCCTGCCCGGCGCAGGCCAGATGCCGCACCAGGTCGATTACGTGGATCACATCGCAGACAAAAGCGTCGGCACAGCCGCCGTAAAAGGCCGGCGAGCAATCCTTATAAAAACAGCCTTCTACGTGCTCGATGCGTGTAAGCTTGCGCATTTCGCATGCCATCTGCACCACCAGCGGGATGTACCGGCGGTTAAACCCTACATGCAGCAGCCGGTTTTGGGCGACGGCCAGCCTGCGCAGCGCTTGGGCCTGATACAGCGTGATGCCCATGGGTTTTTCCATGAACACGTGCTTGCCGGCCAGCAGACAATCGCTGGCCACGCGAAACAGCGCATCGGGCTGCACCAGCACGAACACGGCATCCAGAACTTCGCTTTGCAGCATATCAAAATAGGACGTATAGCTGCGCGCGACGCCGAATGTCCGCGCCGCTTCGGCGGCCCGTCCACCCACTAAATCGCACACGGCCTGTACCTGGGCTTTAGGCAGCGCGCACAGCACAGGCAGATGGATGCCTGTAGCGATACCGCCGGCGCCAATGACGCCGATTCTAAGCTTATTCATACGCCTTACAACCCTTCCGCCAGCAGCGACTGCGCCAGAATGACCTCGGCAACCTTCATCGTATGGACCGTATGCGCAAACGCGCACATCGGTTGCCCGCCCTGCAGGCAGCACTGTACAAAATCAGCCGCGGCGGCCAACACGCCGGTGGAGATATATTTTTCCGAGCTGCCCGCCACTTTAGCGGCGTCAAACACGGTGGGTGTCAGGTTGCCGTCGGCGTAGAGATAGCCCTTTGCTTCATGCTCGGCCTCGGCAAAGATACCCGGCGCGTGCATCTCCACGGCGAAAATGCGCTTGCCCGACGACCAGTTGTTCATCAGATGGCCAACACAGCCGTTGGTAAACGTTAACTGTGCCATGATGAAGTTGATATCCACGGTGCCCACGCGCCGCGTAACGCTGTCCACCCGGCTGACTTCGGCACCGGCCATCCAGCGCAGCGTATCGATGGCGTGCACGGTATCGTCCATCATGTGGTCGCGGGCGCCGAGAAAATCGCTGCCTTCGGATTTATAAAACTTGCAGACAACGTGCGTCATCTGCCCGCGCCGTGCGCATTCTTCGCGCAGTTTGGCCACCATAGGCGTGTACCGGCGCTGCAGCGATACCTGCGTTACGCAATTGTTACGCTGGGCAACGGCGGTCAACGCCCGCGCCTGATGGATGCTTAGCGCCAGCGGCTTTTCCACGTACAGATGCAGCCGCTGCTCCAGGCACCACTTCCAGATATCGTACATGATATGGGGCTGGCCGATGACCACCGCCGCATCGGGCTGTAGATGGGATACCATATTTTGATAATCCAGCACACCGATATCGCCGTAACGCCGGGCGATGCCGTATCTGTCGGCGGTGGCGTGCAGCCGCTGCGCGTCGATGTCGCAGATGCCGGCAATCTCGATAAGGCCCTGCCTGCGCAGGTCGTCAAAGGCCGGATAAATGACATCGTTGGCGCGGTTGCCTGCGCCGATCATGACAACTTTCAGCTTTTTCATGGCCGCCTCCCCTCGAACAGTTCTTTGAGGTAGGCCAAATCCTGCCGCGCATAGTCCTGCACGTTGGCTTCGTCGCTGTACTCGGCCGGCAGACAGACGGTGCCGGTATACCCCCGCGCCCTAAGATAGGCCACCGCTTCGGCCCAACTGCCCATGCCCTCCTTGCCGGTCACCCACCGGGCATCCCACTGCGCCGGCGCGCCGGCGTTGGTACGGTGCCAGAACGCCGCTTTAAAGTTGACCATGCACAGGTGTCGCCACAGGCAGTCCAGCGCATAGCGCGGCGACTCGCCGGCCAGCCCCGAGTGCCCGGCGTCCCATACGGCGGCGATGTACCGCGGGTCGTAATCTTTCAGCAGTAAATACGTATCGTAGGAACATGTGATGTCGGCTGCGCCGTAGTGCATCTGTACGCCCAGCGTGACGCCGTATTTCTCACAGTAAGGCAATATTTCATCGTATCTGCGGCGCAGCGCGTCCATATTTTCGTGAAAGCCCAGCGCTTTGTTAAGGCTCTGGCAAATGCGCACGATGGGCACGCCGGCCTGGGCGCAGCCGTCCAGCAGCGGTTCGTTTACGCCCACAACCTCACCGTGTCCTTCGGCGGCGTATACATCTATGCCGGCGGCCATGCTGGTTACCTTTACGCCGTAATTGCCCAGCGCGGCGCAGAGATTCACGATACCGCGCGCACCGTCTGACGGCTGCACCTGATAGCCCTCCCGCAGCGGATATTCGACGCCGTCAAAACCCATATCGGCAACCCGTTGCGCCAGTTCGGGCAGCGGTTGCGTCTTCCAGGGCTTGGTAAATACCGAAAACAGATTGTTCGCCACGGCAAATTCCCCTCTCCGTCGTTATGTGCTATACATTTCAAACTATTATGCACAGAATATCATATACATATTTGCCTGTCAAATTAAAACTTAGCGCCGTATTATAGCCGCACATATCCCTTGACAAGCGGCAAATACCCGCATAAAATGTTTATTATATTATATACAATATATAATATACATTTGAAGTGTACAATAAAATGAAAGTTTTGATAAAAGGAGACTGCATATGGGAAGACGCGAAACACAGGCAGCCGGCCTGGGTATCAGCCGCCTGGGCATAGGCTGCTGGGCATTTGGCGGCGGCGCGTATTGGAGGGAGCAAAACCAGAAAGATGTCGAGGCGGTCGTGCATGCGGCCATCGACCGGGGCGTAACGCTGTTTGACACCGCCCGTATGTATAACGACGGCAACAGCGAGGTTTATCTGGGTCAGGCGCTCAAAGGCGTGCGCGGCAAGGCCTTCGTCGTCTCCAAGGTATCGCCGGCAAAGGCGTATCGTGCTACGCTCAAAGAAGAGTGCGAAGCCTCTTTGCGCAACCTGGGTACCGACTATATCGACATGTATATGATGCACTGGCCCATCAACGCGCCGGGCATTCGCCATTTTACCGACGACGCCGCCACCATCGCCCACCCGCCTACGACGCAGGAAGCGTTTGAGACGCTGGCACAGCTAAAAAAAGACGGCAAGATCCGCTTTATCGGCATCAGCAACTACGGCGTGGAGCAGATGCGCCAGGCGCTTGCCGTATGCCCGGACATCGCCGCCAACGAGCTGCCTTACAACGTCATCTCCCGGGCTATTGAAGCGGAAATTTTACCGTTCTGCGCGCGCAATGGCATCGCCGTTCTCTCGTCGATGACGTTGCAGCAGGGCGTGCTGGCCGGCATTTATCAAACCGCCGGCGACATCCCCGCCCATCAGGCCCATTCGCGGCATTTTGCGCAGCAACGCGGCCGGGGCACGTCCCGGCACGGCGAGGCCGGCGCCGAAGAAGAAATTTTTGAGACGGTGGCGCTGCTGCGCCGGCTGGCCGCCCAGCTTAACATCACTGTGGCGCAACTTTCCATCGCGTGGGTATTGGCCCATCCGGGAATTGCCTGCGCATTGGTGGGTTCCCGCAATGAAAAACAGCTCATCGAGAACCTGCAGGCGTTGGCCGTAAATCTACCCGCCGATAGCAAAGCGCAGATTGATGAAACCAGCCAAAAGGTGCTCTCGCGGCTGGGCAACAGCCCCGACTATTACGAAAGTTCCAGCGACGGCCGTATTTATTGACGCGGGCCGAATGAAAAAATAGAATTTTGGGCGAATAGTTGGCACAGCGTGCGTATAGATGGTTCTGCCGCCGCCCCATGCTGTGGTTCTTCCCTACTGCAGTTCGTTTACCGGCCGATACCGACGCCGCGCAAAGCAGCGCGCCACGTATCAAACAAAGCATATTTTCCGTATCGTGCGGACGGCTGCCCAAGGTCGTGGGCAGGCCGCGCCGATAAAATGCCGCAGGGGGCGCCGCTTAGGAGAATAAGCGCCGCCCCCTTTGGCATCTTTCAAGGAGGAGTACAATGCATTTGAATGGCGCATAGGCGCCGGATAGGCCGATGACGCCGTTAGTCGGCGTACGCCGCCTTGATGGAGTTGACCAGGCCGTCCCGGTAGAACTCCACGCGCTTGTCAATTTCGGTATAGTCGATGACGCCCGTTTCCAGGAACTTCATCGTGGTTTGAAAGTCAGGTATGCCGGCGCGCCCGCCCAGCCGCGTACATTTGATGGCGGATACGGCGCTGGAGAACCGGGCGCATTGTTCGGCATCCCAGCCCTGCAGCATCGCGCAGATAAATGCGCCGTGGAACACGTCGCCGGCGCCGGTGGTGTCCAGGATGTTCAGCCCCTGAAAGGCGGGTATCTCAAAATAACGATCGCCTTCCACTCCCACACATCCCTTTGCGCCCAGCGTCACCACGACGATGCGCGGACCGCGCTGTTGTATCGCCCGGCAGTTTTTCTCATAATTCTCGTCCTGGAACAGCCCGTCGTAGTAGCTCTCCGACGCGATGAATACATCAATCAGGTCGGTGTGCTCGTCGGTATCCTTGTTGTATGCACCGGCATCGTCCACCACCGTAATACCGCACTCCCGCGCCCATTTGGCCGCCTGCACCTGTACCGGGCCCATGTGGCCCAGATGCAGATATTTGGCCGACGTGATATAATCCTTGTCCAACTCCTGCGCGGTCAATTGCCGCCTCGTGCCGCCGCGGCCCAAAAAGCTTCTGCCCATCTTGTTTTTCTCAGCCAGGCAGACGACGAAAGTAGTTTTGGCTCCTTCGTCCACCACCATGTGGGATA
>JAQVWW010000047.1 GCA_028709505.1 Eubacteriales bacterium | reverse complement strand
CGTGCTATTTCTGCTCTTTGGCTGTCCTCCCGCCGGGCTGCAGTCGCCGCTCCTGCCCCTTGCACAGCCGCAGGATGTTCTCGCGGTGCGTATAGCACATCAGCAAGAAGGCCGGCGCCACAAACCCCAGCGATGCGGGCAGCGTCAGCGGCGTAAACGCGCACAGCAGCACCGCCGTCAGCGTACCCAGCAGCGATCCCAGCGATACGTACCGCGTGACAACGATGACGACAATGGCCACGCCCAGCGCGATGGCCGCCACCGCGGGGCTGATGGCCACCATTGCCCCCAGCGACGCGGCCACGCCTTTGCCGCCTTTAAACTTCATGTACACCGAAAAATTATGCCCCAGCACCACCGCCAGCGCGCCAATGATGACGGCCAGTGTTTGCACCTGCCCCGCCGGCAGCAACAGCCGCGCCGCCAGCACCGGCAGCGCGCCCTTGAAGGCGTCCAGCACCAGGTTGAGTATGGCAAACCTCCAGCCCATCGACCGCAGGATGTTGGTGGATCCGGCGTTGCCGCTGCCCACCTGGCGCACGTCAAAGCCGCCTATCTTGCGGCTTATTATCACCGCCGGCGACAGCCCGCCGACGCAGTAGAAGACCACTGCAAAAAGCAATAAGATTCCATAGTCAAGCAGGTGCATCTTATTCATTTTCCTTTCTGTTGCGGCAGGTGACGACCAGCGGCGTACCGGTAAAGTCGAAGGTCTTACGCAGGTGGTTCTCCAGATACCTGCGGTAGGAATCGCGCATCAGCTCGGCATTGTTGACGAACAGCAAAAATTCCGGCGGCTGCTGGCCCACCTGCGTGCTGTAATAGATGCGCAGCCGACGGCCCGATACCGACGGCGCGTCCAGCGCCGCCGTGGCGTCGTTGATGACGTCGTTGAGCAGGCCGGTGGTGATCTTGCGGCGGGCGTTGGCCAGCACCGTGTCCACCATCTCCAGCACGCGGGGCAGCCGCTGGCCGGTCTTGCACGAGATAAACAGCACCGGCGCGTAATCCATAAACGGCAGCTGGGCGCGCAGCGTGCGCGTGTATTCGTTTACGGTGCTGTGGTCCTTATCCACCAGGGCCCATTTATTGACCAGCACCACCACAGGCTTCCCGGCCTCCTGGATGTAGCCGGCGATTTTGGCATCCTGGTCGGATACGCCTTCGACGGCATCCACCATCAGCAGCGCCACATCGCTACGGCGCACCGCCGACAGCGCCCGCACCACCGAAAACCGCTCGATGGAGTTGTCCTCGATGCGAGCCTTGCGGCGAATGCCCGCCGTATCCATGATGACATAATCGCGCCCTTCGTGGGTAAAGGGCGTATCTACGGCGTCGCGGGTGGTGCCCGGGCGGTCGGATACGATGGAGCGCTCCTCCCCCAAAATACTGTTGACCAGCGACGATTTGCCGGCGTTGGGCTTGCCCACCACGGCAATTTTGATGACGTCGGCGTCCTCTTCGTCCAGCTGGGCGTGGTCAAAATAATCGGCGATGGCGTCCAGCACATCGCCGGTGCCCAGGCCGTGCACCGACGAGACGGGCAGCGGCACGCCGATACCCAGCTCGTAATATTCGTACAGATAATCCTCACGGCTGGCGTTGTCCATCTTGTTGACCACCAGCAGTACGTCCTTGCCGGTACGGCGCAGGTAGTCGGCCACGTCGTAATCCTCGGCGGTAAGGCCGGTCTTGCCGTCCACAAAAAACAGGATCAGATCGGCGGTCTCGGCAGCCAGCTGCGCCTGCGTCTTCATCTGGCGCTTGATGACGTCGTCGGAGTTCATCTCGATGCCGCCGGTATCCACCAGCGTAAAGGCAAAATTCTGCCACTTGGCGTCGGCGTACAGCCTATCGCGGGTGACGCCGGGCGTATCCTCTACGATGGACATATGCCGGCCTATCATGCGGTTAAAAAATGTCGATTTCCCGACATTGGGCCGGCCTACAATGGCCACGATTGGTTTGCGTTTCACGGTTGTTCCTCCATCAGGCGGCACAGCCCCTGCACCAGGTCATACCCGTCACCGGGGATGCTGTGCACCGGTATGTTGAGCCTGTCCGCCAGTTCCTGTTTTGTCATATCGTCCAAAAAGCAATCGTCGCGCAGCGCCACGTCGGGCACGATTAGCGCGTCGCCCAGCGTCTCTGCGGCCAGCGCGTCGATAAAGTCCCGCCCGCACAGCAGGCCCGCCACGGTGACGGTGGGGCCAAACGTGCGGTTGGGCACGGCAACGACGCGAAGGGTAAGGCCTTTGATACGCGCCATCAGCGCCGAAGCGCACTGCGTGAGCAGCCCCGCCGCGGCGGTGCCGGTGGCGATGGTGAACGTCGAAGCGCTGCGGGCCGGCAATTCCTCGTCCAGCGCGGCTTCCACGCCGTCCAAAAATTCCGAGCACAGCCCTACGCCGTTGCCCAGTTGGTTGACATATCCGCCCTGCGTGTACCGCGGGTAAGGCAGCTGCGCGATGTTATAAAACTCGTCGGCGGCGTAGACAAACAGCTCGCCGCAGGCGGCGTACGCTTTTTTCTGAAATTCCTCCACCTGCCGGACGACGGCCCGCGCCTGCTCCCGGGTATAGGGCGCCACGGCGTCCAGCCCGTCGCGATGGCAGGTTAGGCCCACCGGCACCACGGCAAACGTGCGCGCCTGCGGGTATAGGCCAAACAAATCGTCCATCGAGCGGGCCAGCACGTCGCCGTCGTTGACGCCGCTCACCAGCACCGCCTGGCAGTTGAAATGGATGTCGCCGTCGGCCAGTTTTTTTAGCTGCGCCATGATTTGCCCGGCCTGCGGGTTGCGCATCAGCGCCACACGCACGGCGGCATCGGTGCAGTGCACCGAAACGTTCAGCGGCGAAGCGCCGCGCCGTATGATGCGGTCAAAGTCGGCGTCGCTTAGGTTCGTCAGCGTGACGAAGTTGTTAAACAGCACGCTGTAGCGCCAGTCGTCGTCTTTGACATATAAGCTGTCCCGCATGCCGGCGGGCATCTGATCGACAAAGCAGAACGTGCAGTGGTTGCGGCATACCTTCTCCGGCGGGTACAGCGCATCGCCCAAGTCCAGCCCCAACGGCTGCCCCTGGGGCTTTTTGATCCGCACGTGCCGCGGCCCGTCTTTCCCCCGCACCAGCAGCGTAGGGTTTTCGGCGTAGCTTAGGCCGTTAAAATCAATAAAATCCAGCACCGGCTGGCCGTCAATCTGCAGTAAATATTCGCCCGGCTGCACGCCGGCCTTCTTGGCCGGGCCTTGTACGCCGACGATTTGTAAGCACAGTTTCTCCATGATATCGTATTATCTCTTATTAGCCGATCAAAAGTCAAGCGGCAGCGCGGCTTGCCGCAAAAACTCCTTTGCCTTTAGGCAGGTTTTTACTGCCATGGTTCACCATGGCAGCAAAGGATAAGCGTTATACAAGCACCTTACGCGCGTACCGGCCGATTGGCAAAATTTTTTTACGCCGCAACGCCAACACCGAAAATTTTTGGCTCTGTCTTTAATCGGACCTGCAGCGGACGTATTTTTACCATGGCTCGCCCACAGCCAAAGGCGTGTCACCTTTGGCTGTGGGCTTTTCGGAGAAAAGGCCGACGCCTTTTCTTCGAGCCTTATTCAAGGTGAAAATTTCATTTGGAACAACTTTCCAACGCCGCTGGCCTATAGACGCCGCCTTTAGAATATCTTCTCAACCGGTTACCGGTTCTTTTTAGCGCTGCCTGCAGCGTAAACCGGCGGCAGGAATAGGCCCGCCGCCGGTTTACTGTTTTTTTGCCATTTCCTTATTTTTTGTGTTTGCCGGTGCCGGTCAACTCCCGAAAGAAGTTGCCCACGCGCTGGCCGCGCCCGCCGCTGTTCATGGCCACCAGCAGGAAAATCAAGCCCACCGCCACCACGACGCCGACGACCCAGCCGATGCCTTTAAAAGAGGCCTTGGTCTGCTCGCCGGTTTGGGCGCCCTGGGGCTGGCCCTGGGGCTGCTGGGGCTGGCCGGCATTGTTTTGGGCATTGTTTTGCCCGGGGGCGGGGTTTTGGCTTTCGCCGGGCACCGCACCGCCCAACGCAAAGGCTACCGAGTCGGCCACCATATCGGCCGAGCGCAGCACCAGATCCTTATCGACGGTATGCGTACCCATCTCCAGGATGAGCGCCCGGGGCATCAAGTCCTGGTTGTAACTGCCCTTGCCCAGGTAAATGTCCTTAATGAGGCCGGGATACTCCTGATCGGCCATCTTTTTGATTTTAAGCGCGAACTCTTTGTTGGCGTCCTTATTCTGGTTGGAGCGCCCCACCACCAGCCGCACGCGGCTGGCCTGCTCGCCGTTGATGTCACCGATGTACTCTTCGGCGTTGGGCACGCCGTCGCGGTGGATATCCAGCATGGCCAACGGCGGGTCGTCGCGCATCATCTTTACCGCCGTTTTGCGGCTGCGCCGATATGCGCCGGCATCGTGGGGCATGTGGTTGGTGTCGTTAAACTCCACCTGGTAGTTGAGCGCCTCGAGCTGATCGGCGATCTGCTGGGCCACGTCGACGATGCCGCCGCGCCCTTCTTTGCTCTCGGTGCCGTCGGTGGGCACATAGCTTTCGTCGGTATGCGTGCAGTAGAGCGCGATGGTGCCGTTGCTGGCGCCGTCGCTTGCCACCTGCTGGACGCTTATCTGGCGAATTTCCAGCGCGTCCATCTGCATCGTCACGTCCTCGATGAACTTGGCCGACGCTTTCATCGCCGTATCGTCTACGGCGGTGACGCGGTAGAGGCGGTTGCCGCCGGAAATATATTCGTCGTCCACGTAGATGACGCCGGCGCGGGTAAAGAGCACCTGCCCATTCTCATCGTATACGGTGTAATAGCCGCCGGCGGTGCCGTACCAGTCGTCGGCGCGGGTGGGCAACGCCGGCAAGCAGATAAGCAGCGCCGCCAGTACCAGCGCCCAGTACCATTTTTTATTTGTCATGTGGTTTTTTCACCCTTTCTGCATGCACATCTACAAATTCGCCGCCGTCGAAGGTGGTCTTGCCCCGGTTTTCCGAGCCGCCCTGCATGCGTTCCCGCACTTCGCCGATGCCTTCAGCCAGCAGCACCGCCAAAAGGCCGGACAGTACCGTCGCGTCCAGTACGCCGCCGCCGCCCAGCGCCACGCCGGTGGGCGTGCCGTTTATAGCGTTTAGGATGGCCTGGGCTGCGTCGGCCAGCAGCACGCCCAGTATGCCGGCCACAAACGCGCCCCGGCGCGACCGGCCGAATAGATAGGCAATCAGCCCGGCGGCCAGGCCATATAGATAGTTGGGATCCAGCAGCATGTTTTCAGGCTCCGCCGGCAAAAACCTGCCCAGCGCAAAGACGCCGGCGCCGGCCAGCAGCGACGCCAGTATCGTGCGCCATTTTTCCCAGGCGGTGCCGGCCTTGAACAATAAAAACACGCACAGCCCCAGCGGCACCAGCGCGCCGCCTATGTTGACCGACCAACCGCCGCCCAGCGGAATATCGGGGATTAAGCTGCCAATAAAGATAGCGGCCACAAAGAGCAGAGCCTGGCGGTCGGTCAGCCGCAGCCGGTCCAGCACCCGCTGCGCCACGCCGAACACCACCAGCAGTGCCACCACGACCAATAAAATATAACCTAAGGGCATTGTATCGCCTCCTGTTTGGATTATCTCTAGCTTTTCCCGGCCACAGCCAGTTATAACTGCCATTTGCTGTTTGATAAAGAAGTTTGTATAATATAAAAAATGAGCAAAGGAGCGTACCATGGGCCCTTCGTCACACACCCCCACAGTGGAAGAAGCGCTGGAGCTTTTATACGAAAGCTCCAAGCTCAATCCCGGCCCATGGCTTGCCCATTCGCTGCACGTCGGCCAGGCCGGACATATCATCGCCCGGGCCTGCGGTATGGACGCCCAACGCGGCCATGCGCTGGGGCTGCTGCACGATATCGGGCGGCGTTTCGGCGTGCATGGCCAGCGCCACGGCTACGACGGCTATCAATATATGATGCAGCTGGGCTATCCCGCCGTGGCCAAGATATGCCTGACCCATTGTAACATCCGCCGTGTACCCGACCCCGGCGGCCGCTCCTGGGACTGCACGATGGACGAGATGCTGTTTATCCGCGCCTTTTTTCGCCGCGCCGTCTACGACGATTGGGACAGGCTGGTGCAGCTGTGCGACGCCGTGGCCGACGCCCAGGGCTTCGTGCTGGTGGAAAAGCGGCTGATGGACGTGGCGCTGCGCCGGGGCGTTTCTTTCCAGACGCTGCAGGATTGGGAAGAGCAGCTAAAGCTTATCGATTATTTCAGCGAAAAAGCCGGGCAAAATATCTACAAACTGCTGCCGGACATTGCCCAAAACACCTTTGGCTTTTAGTTTGCTTCCAAGCAGGCGTTTGATGCGCACCGCCGCAAAAAGGATGGTAACAAAAAATGACCTATCTACAAGTGTTCACCGACCTGTTTTTGTGCCTGCCGTCGGTGGCTGTGGGCCTTGTGTGCGTGTGGCTGGCCCGCAAAAAAAGCCGCGCCTTCTTCATCGGCACGGCGCTGTGTGCGCTGCTTACGCTGCTGCTGCTGGCCGATGCGGCGCTATTGCTGCTGGGATACGGCGGCCTCTTTTAGCCGCCGTTTGGCACAAGCCGGCAAAACCTCTGCCGGGCGGGGCTGCGGCGCCTTACCGCGCAACATACAAAACTCCTTTGGCCCTGCCAAAGGAGTTTGTTTTCTATCCTAAAATATGCGTTTTAACCCATGGCGCACAGCGCCTGCAACCGCACCCGCGGCTATCCTTGCGCGTCGATCATATTGGCGTACTGTCCGGGGAAAGAACCGGCGATGACCTGCGCGCTCACTTCTTTCTCATAAAAAGGCTGCGCGTCGCCCACCCAGCCGATGATGGCATAGCCGTAACCCATCTCCTTCATCGTGTGCAGGCACCGGCGCAGCAGCGCCGCGCCTACCTTTTTGCCCCGCATGGACTCATCCACGCCGATGGGACCGAAAAAGTTCAGCGCCGCCACGTCGTAGCAGGCAAAGCCCACCACCTTTCTGCCCTGCACGGCAATGTAACATCTGGCCGGCGTGGACGCCAGCGCGCAGGCGCACTCGTTGGCCCACCCGTCGTGAAAATGCTGACGCACAAACTCCAGCACCCGGTTGGTATCGGCGGCCATGGCGCGTTTTATGGCGATGCCCTGCGCGTTTAGCGCCGGTTCATAGTCGTTGCGGGGTAAGTCATACAGCTTTACCAGCATATCCGGCATAGAACGTCCCTCCCTATTCCTTTGCATTGTCACGCAGCGCCATCACTGCCGCCATCAGCCCGCAATGACCCTGTTGATACCGGTGTGAGTGGAATTCGTCGGGATGGCAGCAGGTGCAGATGCCCGCCAGACGGATATTCCCGGTCTGTAAGCCGGCCCGGGCCAGCTGACGCTCCAGACAGGCCCACAAATCCACGTGCGGCCGGCATCCCGGCCGGCGTGCCACCAGATTCCAGCCGGGGTAGGCTTCGTCGAACAGCGCCGCCACATCGTCGCCCACTTCAAAGCAGCACGGCCCGATGGACGGCGCCACCGCCACCCGGCAATCGGCCGGACGGGTGCCAAACTGCTCGGCC
>JAQVWW010000046.1 GCA_028709505.1 Eubacteriales bacterium | reverse complement strand
CAGCTTCTGCTGCACCGATCTGAAGATGGGCATCGAAACCGTCATTCCTGCCCAGGTCGTCACCGAAGGCGAGACAGTACTGCAGGGCCGGCTGTTCTATGAGATCACGCGGCGTCTGCCCACCGGTAACGTTGAAATCTCGGTGGTCAGCCAGGGCGACGCCACAGGCGCCGTCAACACAGCGCCGGGTATGCGCACGCGGCTGTTCATTATGGACTCGTCGGACTTTCCGGCGCTGCCCGCCGTAGAAGACGCCCAGCACATCGTGCTGCCCGGCAAAACGCTGCGCGAGCTGATCCGACAGAGCGCTTTCGCCGCGGCGCTGGATGAATCCCGCCCCATCCTAACCGGCGTGCTGCTGGAGCTTAACGCCGGCCGTGTGCGCTTTGTGGCGCTGGACGGCTATCGGCTGGCGCTGTGCGACGCGCCGTATCAGGGCGACGTGCAAAGCGCGCGCGCCGTCATACCGGCCAGCACGCTGACCCGTCTGGCCAGCATCATAGACGACGACACCAACGTGGCGCTGGAAGTAGGCCCGTCGCATATGGCGGTGCAGGTGGGCGGTACCCGCCTGGTATCGCGGCTGCTGGAAGGGGAATACATCCGTTACGAGCAGATTATTCCCGCCGACTATACCACCCGCGCCGTCGTAGACCAGGGCGCCATGGCCGAGGCGCTGGATCGCGCCGCTATGCTGGCCCGCGAAGGCCGCAATAACCTGGTGCGGTTGCGGCTGGCCGACGGCCAGCTGGCAATGACATCCAACAGCGAGTCCGGCGACATTTACGAAGAGCTGCCCGCCCAGCTGGAGGGCCGCGACCTGGAAATCGCCTTTAACGCGCGGTATCTGGTGGACATCTTTAAAAATATCGGCGAGAGCAACGTCGTCATGTCCTTCACCACCAACGTCAGCCCCTGCATTTTGCGGCCCGAAGGCTCGTCCAACACGTACCTGGTGCTGCCGGTGCGCATTTACGGCTCATAACGGCACATTCCTTTGCATACAGCAACCGGCCGGTGCGCAAGCAGCGGCCTTTGCTTTTTCAGAAAATCTTTGAGCCTTTTGGCCAAAGGGGCGCCCGCGGCGGCGCCCAAACAGCAGGTTGCCGATGCGCTTAAGCCGCGGCGCCCGCGGTCCGTTACACGCAGCCGAAACAAAACATGTTTTACAACACACGGCGGCCGGTGCTTGTGCGGCGGCATATGTTTATGCCGCATACCGCCGGCAGGTTTGTGCTGAATTGGCGGATTGCGGCGCGGCTATGGCCCTCTTTTTCGGCGGCCGGCGGCGCGGTTCGCACAAAAAAAGAGCGCGGCCGGCATATACGCACCGGCCACGCTCCTTTGCAAGCAGCAAGAACTTTACGCGCGGCGGGAATTGTTTTTTGCATAAAAACGGATAAACACCCGCCGTTTGGTGCGCAAAAATCACAGAAAATCACTTGATCATTTACTTTTTTGATGATAGTATCAACATAATACAATATAATTATATGCGGGAATCCATGTCGTCATCCGCATAAAATTCCTAGGATTATTGTATTATTTTCGCAAACCTTACAGCATGGGGGTATGGTATGGAATATTATAGTCTCAACGAGGTCATCGAACGGGGTACCCCCCATTTTCCCATCGGTTACTACAATTTGCCCTGGTGCTCTCAAGGGCCGGTGTGTCCCTATCATTGGCATACCGAGTGGGAGATCATGTACATCAAAGAGGGCAACAGCACCGTGATCATCGACGGCACCAAGTACGAAGCCCGCCAGGGCGATTGCTTTTTGCTGCTGAGCGGCCAGCTGCATACCGCCGAAGCGCTGGGCGCCGACGGCTGCCAGCTGTCGTCGGTGGTATTCAACCACGATATGCTGGTACGGCCCAAGGATATCTGCAGCCAGTACGTCCACTGGATGGAAAGCGGCGAAGTGGTACCCTACACCCATTACAGCGTCATCCACCCCGATCATCAGGACGTCATTCACGCGGCGGCCAACCTGATGCTGTGCATGTCGCGGCAGAATTTCGGCTACGAACTGCTGGTAAAAGCCTATCTGTTCGTCCTTATCGGCTCGATATACGACCATAAGCTTTATACGCAAAACCCCGAACCGCTTAAAAACAAAAAACAGCTCAACATCAATCGCCTCAAAACCGTCATCAGCATGATACAGGAGCATTATAAGGACGGCATCACGCTGGACATGCTTTCCAACAGCGTGGATATGTCGGTGCAGCACTTTTGCCGATTCTTTAAGTCCATGACCGGCACCAGCGCCATGGATTACGTCAACTATTACCGCATTTCGGTGGCCTGCGATCTGCTGCTGCAGGGCAACATGAGCAAGACCGACATCGCGTTGGAGTGCGG
This sequence comes from Eubacteriales bacterium, assembly GCA_028709505.1. GTDB lineage: Bacteria > Bacillota > Clostridia > Christensenellales > UMGS416 > STF2-111. Next base: position 5,284 of record JAQVWW010000046.1, on the reverse strand, counting down.
CTTTAATAATCTAAGCTATTTCATCAAAACCTTCCGCAAATATAAGGGCTGTTCGCCGTCGGAGTTCCTGCGGGAATGACCAGCGAAAAACCCCTCTTTTTGCCGTTGCCCGCACAATAAAATCCCGCGCTTTTGCAGCGCGGGATTTTTTAAGCGCAGAGGTGCCCGCCAGCATGCCGCAGGCAAAGGGCGCCCGTCCGGTGAGCAAAGCGCCGCATGTGCCGCCCATTTGGCGAAATGTTTTGGGCAGGAAAAACCTGACGTCCGGGTTGTTTGGCGCGCTAAAGCGGTTGCCGCTGTACCTTTGCCAAATATTCTAATACGTCGGCCACGTCCATCTGAAGACTCTGGGGAGTCTCCTGCCTGCCCGGCAATACCGCCTGAAAACACTTGGTGGCAATGGGCTCCTTGCGAAAGACGGGTTCCCGCAGGCCCAGAAGCCGGCAAAGCTCCACCTGGAACCGCATGATATCGTACATATCCTTCGTCCCGATGTGGAATATTCCGGCAAGCTCTTTTTCGATGATGTAGGCAATCCATTGGGCGATCTGTACGTTCGTCGTATAATTGACGTATAGATTTGGATAGGTCACAACCGGCGTATGGTTTTGTGCATCCTGTGTCAATTTGCGTATCCGGGGACAATTTTTCCCCCAAATTTGTGGAACGCGCACAAGGATGCATCGATCGCCCAATTTAGCCTGCAGCAGCTGTTCACACTCGATCTTAAAATTCCCGTAGTCTGTGTCCGAACCAGTCTCGTCCAGCTCATAGTGCGGCTTGTCCAGTTTTGCGTCAAACACATTGGCGGTGGACAAATAAATCATTTTTCCGTCGGCTTTTTCCGTCAGATAATCCGCAACCTGGCCATGGGCCGCCAGCTGCAACGGGAAATCCCCGGTCAGGCTTGAAATGACGATTTGCGGCCGCACACGCCGGAGCAGCGCGTCCAGTGCGGCCGCGTCGCCCAACTCATACCGAAACATGCCTTGCTTGCCGCCCAGCTGCGTCTTGGTATGGTACGTGCCGTATACGTCATGGTCCTGGCCCAACTGGCGCGCAATCGCCTGTCCCGCGTATCCGCTTGCTCCCAACACGAAAACCTTCACAGAACCCTCCCGCAGCCAGATCGCGGCTGTTTTTCCCCTTTTTCGGCACAGCCCAAAGCGCAGCGCATGCCGGGACGGCTGCTACGCCAGGTCGTACACGATGGCGCTGCCTGCATAGGTGGAGCGGCGCCAGCTGGGCTTGCCTTTAAAGGGCGAGGCCGGATTGTAGCAGTCGAAGGTGGGCGAGGCGCAATCGGCGCTTCCCTCTTGGCCCGCCAGCACGCGGCTGTCGTTTTCAATAAAGGCGTCGATATAGCTGGGGTGGATGGGCGTGCCGTTGTGGGCCGGGCAGATACTGTCAAATTCGTCCTTACGCCGCTTCAGCTTAAGCATATTCTCCCGGTGCTGCGCCACCACCTCTTTGCCGCCCCGCAGCAGCAGTACCTGGCCGGATTCCAGCTCGTCGCCGGTAAAGAGCATGCGGCATTCGCGATCCAGCAGCGCGATGCTGCCCGGGCTATGGGCCGGAATCTCAATGACCTCCACCGTCCGTCCGCCCAGATCGAACACATGGCCTTGGGCGACGGTTTGGATATCGTAATCCAGCGGATAACCGTCGGGGTCGTCAAAGGCCCGCTTGGCGTCGCGCACGGCGTTGGCATGCATGTATACTTCATCAAACCAGCCGTTTCCGCCGGTGTGATCGAAGTGGCCGTGTGTGTTTACGACAAAGGCAGGCAAATCGGTGATGGTTTGGACGAACTCCCGCAGGTTGCGCCGGCTTTGCCCGGCATCCACCAGCATCGCCTTATTTTCGCCGATGAGCAGGTAACATTCGCAGCCCCTGCCGGTAATGACCCACGTGCTTTCGTGAAATTTCCGGGCGGTAAAAATTCGTTCCTGGGAAAGATCCGCCATGGCTTTTTCCTCCTGTCGTTTTCTTCCATTATACCGCAACGGTGGGGGTAGAGGGGCTTTTTTCCAAAAAATAATCGTGTATAATAGAATTACTCTTTGTCAAATTTACGTAGGAGGTGCGCCATGAACCAAGCTGCGCAACGCGAACTACTCTACTCTCTGCTGGGCGATCTGCCGCCGCGGCGCCGGCCGGTATCCTGCCAGGTGGTGGCTGCGCACCCGCACGACGACTGGGTGCTGGAGCACTTGACGCTGGACTTAAACGGCAGCGAACCGGTCAGCGCCTATCTGGCCCGGCCGACGTCGCCGGGCCCGCATCCCGCCATCCTGTACAACCATTGGCACGGCGGCCAGTACCGCGTGGGCAAGCAGGAGTTTATTACGGGGCTAAACCCCCTTTGCGCGCCCTACGCACCGGAGCTGGCCAGGCGGGGCTACGTGGCGCTGTGCATCGATCACTATAACTTTGGCGAGCGCAGCGGTCGTGACGAGACGGCGCTGTTTAAAGAGCTTATCTGGCAGGGTAAGGTGCTTTGGGGGATGATGGTATACGATAGCCTGCAAGCGCTGGACTATCTGGCCGGCCGGGAGGATGTGGACGCCGCGCGCATCGGCACGCTGGGCATGTCCATGGGCTCGACGATGGCCTGGTGGGTGGCGGCGCTGGATACGCGTATCAAAGTGTGCGCCGATATCTGTTGCATGACCGATTTCGAGAGCCTCATTGCCCACGACGGGCTCAACGGCCACAGCATCTATTACTACGTGCCCAGCCTGCTTAAGCACTTCACCGCCGCCGGCATCCAAGCGCTGATACACCCGCGGGCGCATATCTCGTGCAACGGCAAATACGACAATCTGACGCCCTATGACGGCCTTTTAAAGATAGACACCGCCATGAAGGCCCTCTACGAAAAGGATGCGCCGGAAAACTGGAAGATGGTGATAGAACCCCATGGCCATCTGGAAACGCCGGCCATGCGCCGCGCCATACTGGAATTTTTACAGCGGCACCTGTAATAAAAAGGGGGGCGGGGCACACGCTTCGCCCCTCCCGTTTTCAAAGCCCTGCTTGTATCGGTCCCGCTACATAAAGCAATGGCTTCCCACCGGGCAACTTACGCGCAAGGCCTTGGAAAACAACGATTTTCGTTATTTTTCCTCGGCGGCGCTTTGCTGTCGTGGCGCGTCGTGGCAGCAAACAGTTTAAAAAAGACCGAAAGGTTTTTAAATATGCCGGCAGACGAAGCATACCCTTCGTCCCCTCAAGCTATTCGAAAGGCTTTCTGAATTTTTTAACAACCGCATCTTTTATGCGGGCGGTGATTTCGCCTTGGGTGCCCTTGCAGCCAACGGCGAAACGCCGTTATCACAGAAAAATCCCGCCCCAAATGCCCGTTGGCAATGCCGGGAACAAAGCCTGCCGCTTTCTCTGCGCCGCCTGTTGCGTATCGCCCGGCCCACCGCGGGATAGGCGGCGGTCCGCGCAGGCATTTATGCCGGTGATACGGCGCGAGGCTGCGCATAGCAGGGCGCGCGCCTTTTTTGCGGCCGGCGTTGGGCGCCTTTTGTTCCCGCTGGCGCCCCTTTCAAAAGCCCCGCCCACCGCGCCGCTGGCGCTTCGCAGCGCCGGCGTAGTGTGTCTGGTACCGGCATTCTCTATTTTTTGGCATACGATGCCGGGATTCCTCACATTTGCGCTTAACAATCCCCGCGGTTTATACTATAATAAATTGGTTTGAATTTTCCGTATCGAAAGGGGCTCTTTTTATTTGATTCGCAACGATTTACGAAACGTGGCCATTATTGCCCACGTTGACCATGGCAAAACGACGCTGGTGGACGAAATGCTCAAGCAAGGCGGCGCATTTCGCCGGAATCAGGTGGTCGAGGAACGCGTGATGGACAGCAACGCGCTGGAACGCGAGCGCGGCATCACCATACTGGCCAAAAACACTTCCATTCATTATAAAGACATCAAAATCAATGTGGTGGATACGCCGGGGCACGCCGACTTTGGCGGCGAGGTGGAACGGGTACTGAAGATGGTAAACGGCGTGCTGCTGCTGGTGGACGCCTTCGAAGGGCCGATGCCTCAGACCCGCTTTGTGCTGCAAAAGGCGCTGGAGCTAAACCACAACGTCATTGTCGTCATCAACAAGGTGGACCGGCCCGACGCCCGGCCGCTGGAAGTGGTGGACGAAGTGCTGGAGCTGCTGCTGGAGCTGGACGCCACCGCCGATCAGCTGGACAGCCCCGTGCTCTATTGCTCGGGTCGCAACGGCACGGCGTCGCTGTCGCCCTACGAGCCGGGAAGCAGCATGGTGCCGCTTCTGGATACGATACTGCAGTACATTCCGGCGCCCCAGGGCGACGCGGACGAGCCCTTCCAGGCGCTCATCTCCAGCATCGACTATAACGAGTACGTGGGCCGTATCGCCATCGGCCGCATCGAGCGGGGCACCATCACGCCCAATACCGATGTGACCGTATGCGACTACCACGATGATTTCCCGCCCTACCGTTCGCGCATCACCAACCTTTACCAGTTTGAGGGGTTGACCCGTACGTCGGTGGAGCGCGCCCAGGTGGGCGACATCGTATGCTTCTCGGGCGTGGAAAACATTACCATCGGCAACACCATCTGCGCACCCGAGGCGGTGCAGGCGCTGCCGTTTGTTAAGATTTCCGAGCCTACGGTGGAGATGACCTTTTCGGTCAACGACTCGCCTTTTGCCGGGCGCGAGGGCAAGTATGTCACGTCGCGCCATCTGCGCGATCGTCTCAACCGCGAGCTGCTCAAGGACGTGTCGCTGCGCGTCGCGCCCACCGACACCACCGAGTCCTTCAACGTCATGGGCCGCGGTGAAATGCACCTGTCCATTCTGATTGAGACGATGCGCCGCGAAGGCTACGAGTTTCAGGTCAGCACGCCGCGGGTATTGTACCGCACCATCGACGGCAAGCTGTGCGAGCCGGTAGAAAAGCTGATTGTGGATATCCCGCAGGAGTCGGTGGGCGCCGTCATGGAGAAGATGGGCCTACGCAAGGGCGAGCTGCAGCACATGACGCCCCAGGGTGAGCGCATGCGGCTGGAGTTCTTGATTCCGTCCCGGGGCCTGTTCGGCTACCGCGGCGAATTTTTGACCGACACCCGCGGCGAGGGTATCTTAAACGCCGTGTTCCACGGCTTTGACCTGGTAAAAGGCGATATCCCACGGCGCCAGAGCGGATCGCTGGTGGCCCATGAGGCCGGCGCCGCCGTCACCTACGGCCTGTTCAACGCCCAGGAGCGCGGTTTGCTGTTCATCGGCCCG
>JAQVWW010000045.1:538-7658 GCA_028709505.1 Eubacteriales bacterium | reverse complement strand
CCTTCAGTCTACCGCGCAGCCCACCGCGCTGTCAAGATACCTTGGTCGCGGACGACAAAGGCAAAGGCATCTGGGCCGGGCGCGACGCCCGCTGTGCCGTCGGCCAAGAAAATATCCTTGTAGCCCGCCGCCAAACTCGGTATAATTTTACTATCATCCGCAAGCTTACACCATTATGACGTTGGGGAGGGACGTGCCTTGCCGAAAAACAAGCCGACAGCCGCCGCCCCTATCGTCAAATGGGCGGGCGGCAAGCGGCAGCTGCTGGATGCGCTGCTGCCGCTGCTGCCGCCTTGCATCGGCACCTACTGCGAGCCGTTTGTCGGCGGCGGCGCGCTGCTGTTTCGGCTGCAGCCGGCCGTCGCGTTTGTCAACGACATCAACCAGGAGCTGATGGCCCTCTACCGCGTCGTCCGCGACGACGTCGATGCGCTCATCGACGCGCTGCGGCGGCACCCCAACGACGCCGCCCATTTTTACGCCGTGCGCAGTTGGGATCGCGACGGCCCGGCCTACGCGCGCCGAGACGACGTGCAAAAGGCGGCGCGGCTCGTCTATCTGAACAAAACCTGCTACAACGGCCTGTTCCGCGTCAACGGCGCCGGCCAGTTTAACACGCCTTTTGGCCATTACCGAAACCCCAATATTGTCAACGCCGCCGGGCTGACGGCGGTCAGCGCTTATTTGAACAGCGCGCGCGTCACGCTAAGCGCCGGCGATTACGCCTCGGTTTTGGAGGGGCTGCCCGCCGGCGCTTTCGTCTATCTGGACCCGCCTTACGATCCCCTTCCGGGTACGGCCGGCTTTACCGGCTACGCCAAGGACGGCTTTACCCGCGACGACCAGATACGGCTGCGCCAATGCTGCGACAGGCTGGATGCGCGCAACATTCGGTTCATGCTGTCCAACTCGGCCACCGCGTTCATCCGCGAGCAGTACGCCCACTACCACATCAGCGTCGTCCGCGCCAAAAGGGCTGTCAATTCCGACCCGTCCAAGCGCGGTGAAGTGGATGAAATTGTCGTGCGTAACTATCGGTAGCGCGGCGTACCCCTTTGTTTGAATGCCTTTTGGTACCACCCCCGGTTTGCTTTGGTGGTATCGTAAAAAAGGCCCCCGGCTTTGCGGCCCAATCGACTTTACGGCGGTCCACCCGCCCAGGGAGCGTGCCCTATGGACGACATTACTACCCAGGCCCTTTCCCTTGTGAACCAGCGCTTTGGCCGCGACACGCTGGTGTCGCTGGCTACGTTTGACGGCGCCCGCCCGTCGGTGCGCATCGTCGACGGCTATTATGAGGACGGCTGCTTTTACAGCGTCACGTATGCGCTGTCGCAAAAGATGCGGCACATTTCCCGCTGCGCCGACGTGGCGGTGTGCGGCGAATGGTTCACCGCCCACGGCGTCGGCGAAAATATCGGCCATCCCCGCGCCGCCGAAAACGCCGCGCTGGCCGCGCGGCTGCGCCACGCCTTTGCCGCGTGGTACGATAACGGCCACACCGACGAAAACGATCCGCACACGTGCATCCTGCGCGTGCGCTTAACCGACGGCATCCTCTTTTCGCACGGCACCCGATATGACATCGATTTTACCGGCGGGCAGGCAAAAGTCGGCTGAGCCTTTGCCCAAGGGTTAAGGCTTTTTAGCCGCCGGCGATCGCCCAGGGAAAAGGGGCTTTCGCGTGTGCCCCTGCAAGCGAAGGCCGGGTATCGGGCCGGGCAAGGCAGGCTGCACCGTTTCGCAGCCGCCGCCTGCGGCGTCGGCCTTACTGCACCCGCAGCCATATTGCGCAAAGGGCGGGAATGACGGCTGCCAAAATGTTGCCGGGTACCGGTAGCCCTGCCGGCCCGGGAAAATAAAAACCCCCCTGGAAATCGCATGGTTTCCAGGGGGGGTCTCTGACAAGGTACAATGAATTGATAAAAGGCACCGCTGCCGATTTGGGAAGGGGCAAATTTTAACGATTTCAAGGCTTGCACACCTTTAACAAGTGATAGTAAAAACAAGTATAGGTTCTACTAATGTTTATGCTGTTCCCTGTTATTTCAATGCTTTCTTCATGGTCACACGCTCACCCTGTTGCGTCACCTTCACGAACCCCGCTTTTTCATATAACCGAGCAGGGCCTTGACAATCCCATTCGTACCGCTCGCTTCTCACGACGGGAAAACTGATCACGGCCAGATACCCTTCTATTTTCGCATCGGCTATGACCCGGTTCAGCAGTGCGGTGGCGATGCCTTTTCCGCGATACTCCGGGGCGATTTCAAAACACACCACGGCTTTTTCGTGATTTTCGGCCGGTGCGTAAAAAGGCACATCATAGGCCGGTTCGACGGGATAATTCGCTCTGTCGTTGGCGTTGCACCAACCGACGGATTTGCCATCCACATATGCCAAATAACCCCGTAAAACCCCGTCCGCAATTTGCCGCTCGGCAACTTCCCGGGAGGCGCGGCCGGGATCCTGCTGCATCTGGGCCTTATCATACGCCGCTTGATATTGCTCTTTGGTCATTTGATACATGTGGCAATAGCACCGGTAGGGGGAATCGTCCGTAAACGCTCTGTTTTCAAAGAAATCAAAATAATCGGCGCAAAGCTCCGGGGTAAGTGGCTTGATAATAACATTCATATTCATCCTCCGTCCTAATGTATGTACCATGTAACATGATTTTATTATAAAACAAACCCACCATCAACCCTTTTATCAATTGATGGTGGGTTATTTGGTGGACCGCCAGGGGCTCGAACCCTGGACACCCTGATTAAGAGTCAGGTGCTCTACCAACTGAGCTAGCGGTCCTTACGTCGTTGTCTCTTATTTGGAGCGGGTGATGGGAATCGAACCCACACAACCAGCTTGGAAGGCTGGGGCTCTGCCATTGAGCTACACCCGCACTGGGCAAAAAAAATTGGAGCGGAAGACGAGACTCGAACTCGCAACCTTCGCCATGGCAAGGCGACGCTCTAGCCATTGAGCTACTCCCGCATCAGAGGACTTTCCCATCCGTGGTAAGATATTACATCATATCCCGGCCATTTTCAAGCCCTTTTTTCAATTTTCGCAGCCCTTGACAAACATTGGTGCGGGCGAAGAGATTTGAACTCATACGCCTTTTAGGCACCGGAACCTAAATCCGGCACGTCTGCCAATTCCGCCACGCCCGCATGGGATGTTCCTGCGCGCCGCCACCGCATCCGGCGGCCGACCCGCATTTGGTGATCCATCCGCGACTCGAACGCGGGACAGCCTGCTTAAAAGGCAGGTGCTCTACCGACTGAGCTAATGGATCATGACAATGGCTGGGGTGGCAGGATTTGAACCTACGAATGCGGGAGTCAAAGTCCCGTGCCTTGCCGCTTGGCGACACCCCAACAAAAAAATGGGGTGAATAGTGGGGTTCGAACCCACGGCCTCCAGGGCCACAACCTGGCGCTCTAACCAACTGAGCTATATCCACCATATTTTGGCGCGCCTACAGGGACTTGAACCCCGGACCCACGGCTTAGAAGGCCGTTGCTCTATCCGCTGAGCTACAGGCGCCCGTTTGCAGGGCATCCGTCGGTACAAATTCTTACTGACGACAGCCAATATTACCACGGCGCCGGGGCAGTGTCAAGAACCCCCAGCGCGGCTGGGCAAAGAAAGTATAGGGGAATTTGTTGAATTTGTCAACCTCTTTTTATCACCTTTTGGCCAATCCAACCCGGCTGCCGCGGCGGCTGCATCTCTAAAAATATGCACATTGGGCTGCTCCTTTGCCGCCCATGTATGATATGATATTATCATTGTATTGTTCTATAAAGAGGTGACGTTATGAAAGACCCCCGTTTAACGGCATTTGCCCGCAACCTGGTGGGCTACTCCTGCCGGGTGAAGCCCGGCGAGTGTGTGCTCATCGATATGAACAACAACCAGAGCGCCCTTTTGTGCGCGCTGGTGGACGCCGTCTACGAAGCCGGCGGCTACCCGTTTATCAACATCCGCGACCCTAAGGCCACACGCCGGCAAAATATGGGCGCCAGCCAGCAGATGCTCTGCACGCTGGCCGATATCGAAGCCTACCGGATGAAGAAGATGCAGGCCTATATTTGTATCGGCGCCGGCGACAACTCGTTTGAGTCGGCCGACGTCCCTGCCGAGAAAACGGCGCTGGTCGATCGTCTTTATTGGCTGCCGGTGCACGGGAAAATCCGCGTGCCGCATACCAAATGGGTGCTGGCCGCCTACCCGACGCCCACGATGGCGCAGCTGGCCGGCATGTCCACCGAGGCCTTCGAGCAGTTTTATTTCGACGTATGCTGCCTGGATTACGCGCGGATGAGCGCCGCCATGGACGCGCTGGTTACGTTGATGGAAAAGACCGATAACGTGCAGCTTTTGGGGCCGGGCACCGACTTGACGTTCTCCATCAAAGGCCAGCCCGCCATCAAATGCGCCGGCGAGGTAAACATCCCCGACGGCGAAGTGTTCACCGCCCCGGTTAAGCACAGCGTAAACGGCGTTATCCAGTATAACACGCCGTCGCCCTACGAAGGCCGGATATACGAAAACGTCCGCCTGGCGTTCCGAGACGGCAAAATCGTCGACGCCACCGCCAACTATACCCAGGCCCTCAACCACGTGCTGGATACCGACGACGGCGCCCGGTATGTGGGCGAATTTGCCATCGGCGTCAACCCGTATATCACGCGGCCGATGAAGGATATCCTGTTCGACGAGAAGATCACCGGCTCGCTGCACTTTACGCCCGGCGCCGCCTACGACGATTGCCCCAACGGCAACGATTCGGCCATCCACTGGGACATGGTGCTGATGCAGACGCCCGAATACGGCGGCGGCGAAATCCGCTTCGACGGCGTCACCATCCGCCGCGACGGCCGCTTTGTTCTGCCTGAGCTTGCCTGCCTAAACCCGGAAAATTTAATGTAATTTGCGAAAAGAGGTACGCCTATGAAAGACCCGCGCCTGACCCGGCTGGCCGAAATTTTGGTCCAATACTCCTGCGCCGTCAAAAGCGGCGATCACGTGCTGGTGGAGATCACCGGCCAGCATCCCGAAGCTGCCACCGCCCTCATCGAGGAAATCTACCGATCCGGCGGCCGCCCCCACGTCAAGCTGCACCATCCACAGGTCAACCGCGCGCTGCTGATGCAGGCCGGCGAAGAAACGCTGGACGTATGGGCGGCAAACGACCGCGCACTGATGCAGCAGATGGCCTGCTATATCGCCATCCGCGGCGGCGACAACGCCTTTGAGCTGGCCGACGTGCCCGCCGAACAGCTGGAACGGTACGCGTCGCGGTACGGTAAGCCGGTGCACATGCAGACACGGCTGCCCCAGACCCGCTGGGTGGTGCTGCGCTATCCCACCGACGCCATGGCCCAGGCCGCCGGTATGTCCACCGAGGCCTTCGAGGACTTTTATTTCGACGTCTGCTGCCTGGATTACGCCAAGATGGGCCGGGCCATGCAGCCACTGGTCGATCTGATGGGGCGCACCGATCGCGTGCAAATCGTCTCGGCGGGCACCGATTTATCCTTCTCTATTAAGGGTATCCCCACCTGCCCCTGCGCCGGCGCGTGCAACATTCCCGACGGCGAAATCTACACGGCGCCGGTCAAGGACAGCGTCGAGGGCTACCTGACCTACAATACGCCTACGCTGTACCAGGGCAAGAAATTTGAAAACGTCCGCCTGGAATTTAAGGCCGGTAAAATCGTAAACGCCACCGCCAACATGACCCAAGAGCTCAATAAGATACTGGATACCGACGACGGCGCCCGGTACATCGGCGAATTCGCCATCGGTGTCAACCCGTACATTCACCGCGCCATGCTGGACACGCTGTTCGACGAGAAGATTGCCGGCTCCATCCACTTTACGCCGGGCAACGCCTACGACTCGGCCTTCAACGGCAACCGCTCGGCCATCCACTGGGATATGGTGCTCATTCAGACGCCGGAATTCGGCGGCGGCGAAATCCGTTTTGACGGCGTCACAGTCCGCCGCGACGGGCGCTTTGTGCTGCCCGAGCTTGCGTGCCTGAACCCCGAAAATCTCAAATAGCGCGCATTTTCCTCCCCCGGCAAAAAAATTTGAGTTTTCATCGGCGGATGCGTATAATAGACCCGTACATTTTACGCACAACAGGAGGAATACCATGTTAGTATCGGCAAAAGAAATGCTGAACAAGGCCCGCGACGGCAAATACGCCGTAGGCCAGTTCAACATCAACAACCTGGAGTGGACCAAGGCCATCTTGCAAAGCGCGCAGGAAAACAACTCGCCCGTCATCCTGGGCGTGTCCGAAGGCGCCGGCAAATATATGTGCGGCTATCACACGATAGTCGGCATGGTAAACGGCATGATCCGCGACATGAACATCACCGTACCGGTGGCGCTGCATCTGGATCACGGCAGCTACGACGGCGCGCTGACCTGCATCGAAGCCGGCTTTTCGTCGGTCATGTTCGACGGTTCCCATTATCCGTTTGACGAGAACGTCGAAAAGACCAAGGCCGTCATCGCCATCGCCGACGCAAAAGGCATCTCGGTGGAAGCCGAGGTGGGCGCCATCGGCGGCGAAGAGGACGGCGTTATCGGCAGCGGCGAAGTGGCCGACGCCCAGGAGTGCGCCAAAATCGCCGCGCTGGGCGTCACGATGCTGGCCGCCGGTATCGGCAACATCCACGGCCAGTACCCCGAAAATGGGGCCGGCCTGCGCTTTGACGTGCTGGCCGAAATCCAGAAGGCCGCCGCCGGCATGCCGCTGGTGCTGCATGGCGGCACCGGTATCCCCGCCGATATGATCAAAGAGGCCATCTCGCTGGGCGTGTCCAAAATCAACGTCAACACCGAGTGCCAGCTGGCCTTTGCCGCCGCCACGCGGGAATACGTCCTGGCCGGCAAGGACTTAAAGGGCAAGGGTTTCGATCCCCGCAAGCTGCTGGCTCCCGGCGTGGAAGCCATCAAGGCCACCGTGAAAGAAAAGATGGAGCTGTTCGGCTCGGTGGGCAAGGCGTAAGCTTAATACCACAAAAGCGAAGGCAATGCCTTCGCTTTTTTATTTTCTGCCATCCACCATCGCTTACAAAATAGGATGCCAACGCCG
>JAQVWW010000045.1:0-528 GCA_028709505.1 Eubacteriales bacterium | reverse complement strand
GCTCGGTGGGCAAGGCGTAATACGGCTGAATAGAAACGAAAAGGACGGCTCCGGCCGTCCTTTTTTGCTGCCGGCGGGCGTGTTTTGCGTGCCGCCCTGGGGTACCGCGCAAGGGGCGCACCCTTGGGAATCCCTCATATGGGCGCAGGTGGAAAGGAAAAGGCAAAAAAGGTAGGTTGTGCGAGTTTTGGCATCACGTTCAGGGGTGCAAATATGCTGACGGCGCTGTTTGGGTGCGTGGCTCTGGGATACCGCGCAAGGGGCGCACCCCTTGCCAATCCCCGGTGCAGCGGAAAATCTTGGAAAGCATAGCCAAAGGATTTGTGTGCGGCAGCCGGCTTTCCTTTGGGCAAAGCTTTCTTTAAAACCGGCTGATAGGACAGGTTTTCGAACGCTCTACCCACAGCCGCGCTTAACACCCCCTCCCCAAAACGCCCGCTATCAGAGCTTCCAAAGACCCCTGTCCCTTGGGCCGCAGCGCACGGGCAACGCCCTGACAATCGATCCGGCCACCAAAAACCCTTTTCC
>JAQVWW010000044.1 GCA_028709505.1 Eubacteriales bacterium | reverse complement strand
GATGGCCGCCCGGGCAGCCTCGTCCCGCCACACGTCGTCCAGATTGGGCACCAGCCAGCCGCCGCCCAGAATGCCCCGCACATCGTTGCCTAAAAAGCCGGCCTCGGCCAGCTCGTCGGCCAGCTGGCCGGGCAGATGGAAAAACGAACGGCCCATGCCCCGGTATGAGGAGTTTTCGGGGCGAATGTGCTGGCCGTCGGTCAATTCCCGCAGCAGCATAGCGCGAAAAGCATCTTCGGTAAGCAGCGTATTTTGCGCGCCGTAGGCCGTCAGCGCCCACAGCGTGGTGGCATAGCGCGTGATGGCCGCGGTAAAGAGCAGCCCGCCGGGCTTTAATAGCCGGCGGCACTCCCGCAGCGCCGATAGGCGTTCCTGCCGCTCCACAATGTGATAAAGCGGCCCCATAAGAAGAACGGCGTCGGCGCTGCGGTCGCCCCGGGGTACCGCCCGGGCGTCGCATACGTGGGCGGCGGCCAGCGAAACACCCGGGTATTCCCCGGCCAGCGCAGCGGACATCTCTATGTTTCCCGGGGCGATATCAAACAGGTGCACGTCGTACCCGCGGGCCGCAAGATGCCAGCTGTATTCACCGTACCCGCCGCCGACGTCGTAGACCACCGCCGGCGGCGGGGGCAAAAATTCGGCCAGCAGCTGGCAGGTGCGCTGCCATTCTATCAGCCCCACGCCGGCGCGCAGGCGGTTTTTTTCGATGCCGGCGTTGTATCCCGCCAACACACGCTCATCTATGGTTTTCACGATGCCGTTTCCTCACTTATCCCCGCCATTTTGCAGATATTCTTCGTACTGGGCGGTGAAATAGGCAATCTTGGCGCCCACCTTCTCCAGATGCAGTTGCATCTGGGCGATGTCTTCCTCCACGTTCTGCTTGTGCCGGCGCAGCATGTCGCAGCGCTGCGCCAGCGTAGCGTCGCCGTGTTTGCTCAGCTCGACAAACTCCCGAATCTGCCGGATGGACATACCGGTGTTCTTCAGGCAGCAGATAAGCCCCAGCCCGTCCAAGTCCTGCTGGCGATATCGCCGCACGCCGGAGGGGCTGCGCGCCACGTCGGGCAGCAGCCCCTCCTTTTCGTAATAGCGCAGCACATGCGGCTTAAGGCCGGTGTGCGCCGATACCTGCTTGATGGAATGCCACATAAATTCCTCTCCAAAACGACGCTATCCATTGACTTCACGTTAACGTTAGGGTTTATATTTTTATTATAATGGTTTACCATATAGAGTATCAAGTAACAAAGGAGGAATCTATGAAATCGTTAACCGACTCCTATGTGCTGCACAACGGCGTGCGCATTCCCTGCGTGGGCTTTGGCACGTGGCAGACGCCCGACGGCGCAGTGGCCGCCGCGGCGGTAAAGGCCGCGCTGGCCTGCGGTTACCGTCATATCGATACCGCCGCCGCCTACGGCAACGAACGCAGCGTGGGCGCCGCCATTCAAGAAAGCGGCATTCCCCGCGACGAAATTTTCGTCACCAGCAAGCTGCAGAACCCGGCCCACGGCTACGAAGAGACGGTGGCGGCCTTTGAAGAGACGATGCAGAAGCTGGATATGGACTATCTGGATTTGTATTTAATCCACTGGCCCAACCCCATCCGCACCCGTTCCCGCTGGCAGCAGGCCAACGCCGGCACGTGGAAGGCCTTTGAGGAATTCTACCGGGCCGGGCGCATCCGATCCATTGGCGTGAGCAACTTCCTGGCCCATCATGTGGACGAGCTGATGAAGACGGCCACCGTAGCGCCGATGGTCAACCAGATTCACCTGTGCCCCGGCGATACGCAGGACGAGCTGGTAGCCTACTGCCGGCAGCGCAACATCCTGCTGCAAGCCTATAGCCCGCTGGGCACCGGCAAGATATTCGACGTGCCCCAGATGCAGGCGCTTTCGGCCAAATATGGCAAAAGCATCGCCCAAATTTGCATCCGCTGGAGCTTGCAAATGGGCTTTTTGCCGCTGCCCAAGTCTGTAACGCCGTCACGCATCGCCGAAAACGCCCACGTGTTCGATTTCGAGCTGAGCGCTGACGACGTGCAGACCATCGCCGATATGAAAGGCGTCTGCGGCTATTCCACCGACCCGGACAAGGCCACTTTTTAATGTGGTTTCATCAACCGATGCAAAGGAGCGCTCGCCATGTTGAATTTTGATCTTCACATCCCCACGCGTATCGTATTTGGCAAGGATACGCAATCACAAATCGGCGCTTTGCTAAAGCCCTACGCCCGCAAGGTTCTGCTGCATTACGGCGGCGGCAGCATCAAGCGCAGCGGGCTTTACGACGCCGTCACCGCCTCGCTGCGCGAAGCCGGGCTGGAGTTTGTCGAGCTGGGCGGCGTGGTGCCCAATCCGCGCCTGTCCTTGGTGCATGAGGGTATTGCGCTGTGCAAAAAGGAAGGCGTGGATCTTATCCTGGCCGTGGGCGGCGGCAGCACCATCGACTCGGCCAAGGCCATTTCCGTCGGCTACTATTACGCCGGCGACGTCTGGGACCTCTATGAACAGCGCATCCCGGCGGAAAAAAACCTTCCGGTGGCCACGGTGCTGACCATCCCCGCCGCCGGCAGCGAATCCAGCGACAGCAGCGTCATCACCAACGAAGAAAAGCAGATGAAACTGGGCTACGGCGACCCGCATCTGCGCCCGGTGCTCAGCGTGGTCAACCCGGAGCTGTTTTACTCGCTGCCGGCCAATCAGGTGGCCAACGGCGTGGCCGACATGATGAGCCATATCTTCGAGCGGTACTTCACCAACACCACGCACACCGACTTAACCGACGGCCTGTGCGAAGCCACGTTGCAGACCATCATGAAAAACGCGCTGCTGGTGCACGAAGACCCGCGCAATTACGAAGCCTGGTGCCAGGTGGGCTTTGGCGGCACCATCGCCCACAACGACATCCTGGGCCTGGGCCGCGCCCAGGACTGGGCCTGCCACGCCATGGAGCACGAGCTCAGCGCCATTTACGACGTGGCCCACGGCGCCGGCCTGGCTGTGCTGACGCCGGCCTGGATGCAATACGTCTATAAGACCAACGTCAACATGTTCGTACAGTTCGCCGTCAACGTTATGGGCGTGCAAGGCAGCTACCGCGACGCCGACGCCCTCGTGCTGGAAGGCATCGCCCGGTTAAAGGAGTTCTTCGGCAAGATGGGCCTGCCCGGCAGCTTGGCCGAGCTGGGCATCGACGAGGCCAACCTGGAGCGGATGGCCAAGAAGTGCACCGGCGTGGCCTACGGCCGCGAGCATACCGTCGGCGGGCTGCAAAAGCTGAACTGGCAGGACGTGCTGGCTATCTACCAGCTGGCCAAATAAAGGAGGTTTCTCCATGCTTCGCACGATGAAACTGGGCACATCCGACTTAACCGTACCGGTGCTGGCCGTGGGCTGCATGCGCATCAACGGCCTGAGCAAGCCCGAGGCCCAGCGCTTTTTGCGCACGGCGTTGGAGCTGGGCGCCAACTTCTTCGACCATGCCGATATCTACGGCGGCGGAGCCTGCGAGGAGGTATTCGCCGACGCGCTGCCCATGACCGCCGACATGCGGGAAAAGGTGATTCTCCAATCCAAATGCGGCATTGGCAAGGGCATGTTTGATTTTTCCAAGGAACACATTCTGCAGGCGGTGGACGGCAGCTTACAGCGGCTGAAAACCGACTATCTGGACGTGCTGCTGCTGCACCGGCCCGACGCGCTGGTGGAGCCCGAGGACGTGGCCGAAGCCTTTGATACGCTCTTTTGCAGCGGCAAGGTGCGCCATTTTGGCGTATCCAACCAGAACCCCGGGCAGATACGGCTGCTGCAAAAGTATGTATGCCAGCCCATCGTGGCCAACCAGCTGCAGCTGAGCATCACCAACGCCACGATGATCTCCGCCGGCCTGCACGTCAACATGCTGGATAACGACGCTGTCAACCGCGACGGCGGCGTGCTGGACTTCTGCCGGCTCAACGACATCACCATACAGCCCTGGTCGCCGTTCCAGTACGGCTTCTTCGAGGGCGTGTTCCTGGACAACGCCAAGTTCCCGCAGCTCAACACCAAAATTGACGAGATTCCCGCCCAGTACGGCGTGGCCAACACCACCATCGCGCTGGCCTGGCTGCTGCGCCATCCGGCGCGCATGCAGCCGATAACCGGCACGATGAACGCCGGGCGCCTCCAGGATTGCGTCAAGGCGGCGGATATCACGCTGACCCGCGCGCAGTGGTACGACATCTACCGCGCCGCCGGCAACATCCTGCCCTAAGCGCAAGCCCAGTAGCGGGCTGTCAAAATCCGAAAGGATTTTGGCGGCCCGTGTTTTGTTCCCGGGCGGGCCCCTGCCGGCGACACGGCAAGCCGGCCGGTTGACGGCGTATCCGTGTTCTATGCGCCGGGTATCGGGCTGCTGTTTTGTAACCCGAAGCGCCATGGACGGCGCCTATGCTGGCTAACACGCCGCAGCGCTGCGCCCTTTATGCGCCGCTACCGGGCCGCGGAGCGCACCACCCCATACACCCACACCCCTGCCCGTGGCCGCCCGCCGGTTTGAACCGCTAAGGGGTTACAGGCTGCCGATGCTCTGCCCAGTCCAGCGCCGCGCCTTGTTGCCGCTGTGCGCCGCGTTTACGCAACGCTTCTTCGCGCGCTGCACATTCTGCATACGCGCACCGCCCGTCTGCGTGGCCGCCATCGCCGTCGCCCAGCGAAATTTCCACAGGCTGCCGATGCTCTGTTCGGCCCAAATAGTCCCTCTGACGCTGTATTTGCACAGGCGTCCACGTCCTCCCACAGCCTGCCTGCCCTCCGGTCCGCTGCCCTGCATTTTCCCGATCGCCTCAGGAAATAGCAACCCCGATGATTATGCGGCGCCTTTGCGTGGTATGCTTGCGGCGTTCGCCGTCCCAAAAGTCGTTTTTTCGCGCGGCGCATCGCGTCGAATGCGGCATAGCGGCCTGTCGCCGTCCGTTGCGCCTGCGCACCCCATCGGTCGCCGGATGTAACGTTAGCCGATCTTTTTCCGGCAAAGCCGGTCGAGGCAACCAGAAATTGCCGTCCGGCTGCATTTTATGGGATGGAAAAGCGCTAGCTATTAGGAATATAATATAAATGAATATTTTTCTTTTGCGGTGGCTTTGCCCCGGTAAATTTTTTCGCCCAGCGGGCGGCGCTTGGGAGGGTTTATGAAAATGACGCTGACGGCGCTGCTGTGCCTGGTGCTGTTATGGGCCGGCGGGTGCGCCCGGCAGGAAAATGCCGTGGTTTCCACGCCCTTTGCACCGTCGCCCGCCGCTACAACGTTGGCCACCCGTTCTCCCCAGTCGTCGGCCGCGCCGGCGGCCATGCCTTCCATTGTGCCGGCCACCGATTATGCCCGGCTGGGGTTTGATCTGATGCTGGCCGAAGCGCTGGGCGACGTGCGGCTGGATATGCCCCAAAGCCGGCTTATCGCCACGCTGGGCCACGGGCAGCAAAGCCCCGCCGTCGTATGGGGCGCCGACGGTCTGGAGCACGCGCTCTGGGTCTACGAAAGTCAAGGGCTTTCGCTGGATATGGCGCGGGATCCCGATTCCGAGCAACCGTTCAGCGTCTACTCCATCACTGCCGTCGCACCCTGCGCACTTACCACTCTGCGGGGCATTGGCATCGGCAGCAGCCGGCAGGCGGTACTTACCGCCTATGCCGCTGAAATTGACCCTTTGGCCGACGCCACATCCGATACCATTGTAGCCGGCAGCGCTGCGGGCGGCCTGACTTATACCTTTGCCGACGATGCGGTGATAAGCATTTTTATCGGCTCCGCCGTTGCGTGATACGGGCCTTCTCTTACGGGCCGGATAGGCGCCTGAGCGCGGCTTTTGCGGCGCGGCGGCACTTTTCAGGCTTGCTTTGGCGGCGTTGCGTTTCTTTCCGGCGCGGTCACAACCATCGTAAGGCGGGATACCTTTTTTTGATATGATTTACCGCTGCGGCGGCGTTTGCGGCCCCGTTTGCGACGCAGCCGGCGGGCGCGGATAGGGCAATTTCTACCCGCATCGATATGCACTCCTGGGAGGGACATCTTTTTGAGCAAAAAATGTAAGCAACCCGATATCACGCAGGCTGCCGTACAGGCAGCCTATCAGGCGTACAAGCTGTGCTCGTTTCAAAAATATGTACACATCATGATACTGGTTATCGCGCTATTCAACCTGCTGCTGCTGGTGCCCGATTTGATCCTCACCGATGACTTGGTGCATCGGACGAGCATCGTGCTGCTGCGGGCATTTTTTTCGTTGTTTTTGCTGGCGATAGCGTGGGTCATCCGGCGCGTCAAGACACTTTACATCTTTTCGATACTCGTAACCATCTGTGAACTGGTGGGCGTCATTATTTTTCTGCTGGTGTTCACTCTCTATGATCGTCCGGATTTTTTAATCCAGACGCTGGGCATGATCACCATCATCCTAATCTTTTTTCTGCTGCCCAACCAATGGGAATACAAGCTGCTGGCCGCCGTCCCCGGCGCCATCGGTTTCTTTTTGTGCGCTGCGCTGTTTTTGGAGCACGTCGATACGATGCAGTACGGCGCGTCGGTAACCTACATGGCGGCGATTATCCTGCTCAGCGCGCTGTCGGCGCGAAACCGCGAGAAGCACCAGCGCGGCGAATTCATCTCAAAGCACCGTTTGGAGCGCCTCAGCTCCACCGACTATCTGACCAACGCCGCCAACCGGTACAAGATGGAGGAGGAAGCCGATCGGTGGCTCAAGTTCTGCCACCGGCAGAACCTGCCGCTGGCACTGGTCTTTATCGACGTCGACGATCTCAAAGCCGTCAACGACCGGCACGGCCATTCGGGCGGCGATGCGCTGCTGGTCAACCTGGCCGGCATCATCCGAAGCCAGTCCCGCGAGACCGATATTTTGGCCCGCTGGGGCGGCGACGAATTTTTGCTGCTGCTGCCCAACATCACGCTGGAAAATGCCGGGCGGTTGTGCCGGCGCATTCAGAAAGCCATTGAAGATACGCCGCTGGTCAGCGACATGCCGGTCACCTGCAGCTTCGGCGTGGTGCCGATGAAAGAAAGCTCAACCTTTGGAAGCCTGGTGCAAGAAGCCGACGCCCTGATGTACACCGGCAAAAACACCGGCAAAAACACGGTGCAGATCGGCCTGTAACGGTGCCGCGCCGGGGGCATGCAGGCAATACTTCCGGCTAAAGCGCGCATGCCTATCTGCTCTGCGGACGTCTCCCACGGATCAAACCGCACGCGGTTTTCAAATATCGTCCTTTCTTCCGTTGGCCCATGCCGCATTTTATAGCCTACGGATGCCGCGCCGGGTTTTGACGGATACGCCGCCGTTACGCTTATTGGCAACTCTTTCCCATTGGCGCAGCGGGTACGCCAAAGCCCGTACCGCCGCTGCCGTCTGTGTAGCCGCTCTGCCGGGCGGCTTTTTTCATGCGGGCGGTGCGGCTTTGTCTCCGTCGAGGATAGGGCATTTATCCGCCCTATTTGTATGCGTAAACGATTGCCCTTTGTATGGTACAGCCCCTATCCGTCCGCCTCGCTGGCGCCCCTTAAAAAGGCCGCGCTGCCGGGCGGCTTTTTACATGCGGGCGGTGCGGCTTTATCGCCGCCGAGGATAGGGCATTTATCCGCCCTATTTGTGTGCGTAA
>JAQVWW010000043.1 GCA_028709505.1 Eubacteriales bacterium | reverse complement strand
AGGCGTTCACGCGTGCGCTGTCGCCACGTCTCCAACTGCTGGGTATATCCGGTGTTCTGCTGCGCGTGCGCCATTCGCATGGCATCCTGCATCAGTAGGTAGTCGCTCATCACCTGGACGGTCACCTGGGCGTCAATGACAGCCTCGCTGCCGGCGCGCCGGACATCCAGGCTGGTGCGCATCTGACGCAACCAGGACCGGGCGATGGTATCGACCATCGTGCCATCCACGCCGGCTTTTTCAGTCTCGCTCAAAAAGGCGCTGAGCGCCGCCTCCGTTCTGCCACGCAGAACTTTCCAGTTGGCGTATGTGATATTCCACTGGGGATCCTGATAATCCAATAGGCTTATATAGCTTTGCTGCGTGGCCGAAACCTGAGAACTTAGCTGCTCAATGGCATCGTGCAGCGGCTGATGCTCGGTGTAAATGCCGTAAAAACGATCCGCTATGGTGAAAACGTTGTTGCTGTTTAACGCACAAAAAACGCCGATGGCTGCTATCGCCACCACGATAGAAGACAAGGCCATCCAATCTAGGCCCGTTCGGTTTTCCCCCGGCTCGTTTGGCATCATACTACCTTACGCAACCCCTCAAGAGATACTACAGGTCGCCTCTGCAGAGCAAATTACAAAATATTTTAATATACAAATGAATGAATTTATTCTACTCCATAATATTTTGAAACTCAAGCCATACGGATTGACAAGATTGTATCTTTTGCGCAAGATTTGTCGAATTCCTAAATATATTCAAAAAAACTAAAAAATCCGACAAAATTCTGCGTATTTCTGCAGCTAAATCGGTTTTTCCGTTCATTTTCCACAGGGGCACCGTCTTGAGCGCCACATATGCGCGGCGCAAAATCCGCCAATTTACACGTGCATACCGGCCGGCCATACCGCCGATGTCAGCGATAAAAGTTTTACTGGAAACTCTTTGCCATGGCATCGTATAATAGCATTAACCGGTATCGTGTATCGTAAATGATGTACTCAAAAAGGATGGTGGCCATGATTACCGCAAGCAAAAAACAATTCATCGAGTTTATGATGGGCGCAGACGTGCTGCGCTTTGGCAGCTTTATCACCAAGAGCGGGCGGCAGACGCCCTACTTTGTCAACACCGGCAACTATAAGACCGGCTTGCAGATTTCACGGCTGGGCGAGTTTTATGCCGCGCTCATCCGCGATACCTGCGGCGACGATTTTGACGCAATGTTTGGCCCGGCATACAAGGGCATTCCGCTGGCCACATCGGCCGCCGGTGCGCTGGCCCGGCTCTACGGCATCGACAAACCCTTCTTCTTCAACCGCAAAGAGGCTAAGGATCACGGCGAAGGCGGCAGTATCGTAGGCTATCACCCGGTGGACGGCGATCGTATCCTCATCATCGAGGACGTCATCACCGCCGGCACCGCCATCCGTGAGACTCTGCCGCTGCTGCGCAGCTGCGCCGACGTCACCGTGCCGCACATGTTCATCTCGGTCAACCGCTGCGAGGTGGGGCAGCACCCGGGCAAGACCGCCATCATGGAGGTGGCCGATGAGTTTGGCATCGCCGTACACCCGCTGGTGACGGTGGTGGATATCTACGAATACCTAAAGGACGCGGGTAGCTTTGGCCCGGTGCTGCCGGCCATGAAAGCGTATATGGACGCCTATTGCGTGCTGTAAGCCGGCGGCATTCCCGCCGCCCACTGCCCTGCCGCTCATAGGCTAGGAAAATAAAACGCAAAAAATCCGGCAAGGGCCGCCGCCGCCGCCCTAACCACAAAAAGCCACTTGCGGGTGGCTTTGGGATAGAGCAGATAAACCAGCAGCGCCAGCCCCAGCGCGTCCATCAGCAATTGGAACAGATATGTGTGCGTTTTGCACAGATAGAGCGCCACGCCGACTGTCTCGGCAGCCAGCCCACCCACCGGCGGCGCACAGCACGCTGCCAAACCAGCTATCTGGGTTCCGGTAGTACAGCACAAAGGCCCCGCCTGCACAGGCCAGCGCCAACACATCGTACTGCACAGCAGGTTCCGGTTTCAAAAGTCCGCACGGTAAAATTTGGGCAGGAGCAGCCCCAGCACCCCTTATAAAAAATAGAAAGCGAAGTTCATGCTGCCCAAATACAGCAGCGTGTTCAGCGCCGCGTTGCCGTTGGAGCCGCTTTTGTATAGGACCAGCGTTGTCGTGATGATCTAAAACCCAAACGCGCCGGCGATGGAGCTGAAGCTGCACAGCGTAGCATACGGGCACAGGTTTGGCAGCACCGTCAGCAACCCTGCCGCCAGCCCCAGGCCGGCCACCTGCGCGGAGGATCTCCGGCTAGGTGTAAACTGTACGCGCGTACTCGCTGCGTAGGTTGTGGCGGCGGCTACACTCACGCCGCCCGGAAAAGGCGGAAGGCTTCAGCCTTCCGGCCCCAGCACTTGGCGTGCCCAGGGTTGTTGCAAGGCGGAAGGCTTCAGCCTTCCGACCCTAGCACTTGGCGTGCCTAGGCCGCTATATAGGAGGAAGGCACAGCCTTCCGACCCCGGCACTTGGCATGCTTGGGCTGCTATATAGGAGGAAGGCCCCGGCCTTCCGACCCCGGCACTTGGCATGCTTGGGCTGCTATATAGGAGGAAGGCCTCAGCCTTCCGACCTCGGCACTTGGCGTGCCTGGGCCGCTATATAGGCGAAAGGCCTCAGCCTTCCGACCTCGTCACTTGGCATGCCTAGGCCGCTATATAGGAGGAAGGCCCCAGCCTTCCGGCCCTGGCACTTAGCATACTTAGGGCTATTTTAAAGGCGGAAAGCATAGCTTTCCGCCCCTAACACTTGGCATACCTAATGCCGCTCTATAGGCGGAAAGCATAGCTTTCCGCCCCTAACACTTGGCATACCGAATGCCGCTCTATAGGCGGAAAGCACAGCTTTCCGCCCCTAACGCTTGGCATGCCTGGGCTGCTATATAGGAGGAAAGCACAGCTTTCCGCCCCTGGCCAATGGTTATCCGTTCGCGTCGGCCGGCACGCGGTGGGAGGGCGTGGCGCTATTGTGCGTTGAGCGCCGCTTTGACAAACTCTCTAAACAGCGGATGGGCCTTGTTGGGCCGGCTCTTAAATTCAGGATGGAACTGCACGCCCACAAAGAAAGGGTTATCAGGCAGCTCGATGGCCTCCACCAGCCGGCCGTCCGGCGACGTGCCGGTAATCTTTAAGCCCTGGGCTTCGATCTCGTAGCGGAAGTTGTTGTTGAACTCGTAGCGGTGGCGGTGGCGCTCGTGCACCAGGTCTTTGCCGTAAGCCTGCGCCATCCGCGAGTTGGGTTTAATCTGGCACGGATACGCGCCCAGCCGCATGGTGCCGCCCTTGGGCAGGTTGCCCTGCTGATCGGGCATCAAGTCGATGACGCTGTGTGCGCTGGTCGGGTCAAACTCGCTGGAATGAGCATCGGCATAGCCCAGCACGTGGCGCGCGTATTCGATGACCGCCGTCTGCATGCCCAGGCAGATACCCAGATAGGGCTTGTTCTGCTCGCGGGCATATTGCGCCGCGGCAATTTTGCCCTCGACGCCGCGATCGCCAAAGCCGCCGGGCACCAATATGCCGTCGCAATCGCCCAGCAGCGCGTCGGCCGTCTCGGGTGACACGTCTTCGGCTTCCACCCATTTGATTTCCACCTCGGCGCCGGTCTCAAACCCGGCGTGGTGCAGCGATTCAGCCACCGACAGATACGCGTCGTGCAGCTTGACATATTTGCCCACCAGCGCTATCTGGACCTTATGCTGACGCTGGCGGATACGCTGCATCATGTCCTCCCATTCGCTCATATCGCAGGGGGGAACGTCCAGCGAAAGCTCGCGGCAGACGATATCGCACAGATGGTTGCGTTCCAACATCAGCGGCGCCTCGTACAGCACCGATACCGTCAGGTTTTCGATGACGCAGTCGGGCTTTACGTTGCAAAACAGCGCAATTTTAGCGCACACGTCGGCGGGGATGGGATCGTCGCAACGGGCGATAATGATATCCGGCGTGATGCCGATGGCGCGCAGTTCCTTAACCGAGTGCTGCGTGGGCTTGGACTTATGTTCCCCCGAGCTTTTGATATACGGCACCAGCGTAACGTGCATAAACAGGCAGTTGTCCCGGCCCACCTCCAGCGATACCTGGCGGATGGCCTCCAGGAAAGGCTGGCTTTCGATGTCGCCGGTGGTGCCGCCAATTTCTGTGATGATGACATCGGCGTTGCTCTTCTTGCCCACCGTATAAATAAAGCTTTTAATCTCATTGGTGACGTGGGGAATGACCTGCACCGTCTCGCCCAAATATTCGCCGTTACGCTCTTTGGTCAGTACGTTCCAGTACACTTTACCGGTGGTCAAATTCGAGTACTTGTTCAAATTCTCATCAATAAAGCGCTCGTAGTGGCCCAGGTCCAGGTCGGTTTCTGCGCCGTCTTCGGTGACAAACACCTCGCCGTGCTGGTAGGGGCTCATCGTGCCCGGGTCTACGTTGATGTACGGATCCAGCTTTTGCGCCATCACCGTCAGCCCCCGGGATTTAAGCAGCCTTCCCAGCGACGCGGCGGTAATGCCTTTGCCCAAACCCGAAACCACACCGCCGGTTACAAAAATGTACTTTGTTGTCATATTACTGCGACTCCTCCACATGTTTTTTCTGTGCTGTTTTTTTCCATACCAGCCGGTATGATAAACCGCCAAATCCCCGCCGCGCAAACCGGCTGAATATCGGCGTTACTTCCCTGTGCTGCCCCGGCCGCTATTCGTACGCCTTGAGGATGCCCTGGGCCACCTCTTTACGCGTGATACGCATGTCCATCGCCTGTTTTACAATGTAACGATGCGCCTGCGGCTCGGTCATGTTCAAGTGCTGCATCAGCACCAGCTTGGCCCGGTCCACCAGGCGGATTTCGGCAATCTTGTTCTGCAGCCTGACGTTCTGCCGGTGCAGCCCCAGCATACGGTTCTGCGACGCCGCCACCATTTTAAGCGCCTGATAGAAAAACTGCCGGCCGATGGGCTTGCCCACCACCAAAATGCCGTCGTCCTCCACACGGGCGGCCACGTCGTCAGCCATGTCGTGGCCCACCAGCAAAATAACGCCGGTGGCGCTGTTTTCGGCGGCCTGCAGCGCCAGCTCATGCCCAAACTCATCGCCCAGCGGCGTATTGATGACCAGCAGGTCGTACGCGCACTGGTTCATCATCCGTCGGGCTTCGCCGGCGTTATAGGCGCAGGCGGCGCCGGGGTACGAAAGGCTGCACAGCAAATCGTCTAGCATGGCGCAGCTCTTGTGCGTGGGCGATACAATTAAAATGCTTTCCATCCTTCACCGCTTCCTCGTTACGCTGTGTGCTGCCGGCCGCCTAGGGTTGGCGGGGCTGGCAAAAGGATGCGATGACAGATGCGGGCATCACCCGTGCGACGAAAGCGCTGTTGCGGGCACACTCAATGGCTTCGGCCCGCGACGCCGGCAGGTTCTCCCGGGCCAGCTGCCCGGCGGCGGCGTCCAGCGGCGCGTCCAACGCCGGCTGCTGGGCCACACCCTCCAGCCCGGCATACAGCAGCAGCGCAAAGGCTACGTAAGGGTTGCACGACGGGTCGGGCGAACGCACCTGCATGTGTGCCCTATCGGGATCGGCCGACGCCGGGATGCGCGCCATCTGTGCGCGGTCCTGCCGGGACCAGCCCACATGACAGGGTGCACCCAGGCGCGTGTACGATTCGTCCAGCGGGCTTAAAAACAGCGTCATCTCCCGCGCCCGGCGCAGCACGCCGGCCAGAAAGTGTTCGGCCGTGGCCGAACGCGCCTGGGCGCCGCCGCCAAACAAATTTTGACCGTCGCGCAGCAGCGATAGATTGACATGCAGCGCGTTGCCCTGCGCATCGGCACACGGCTGCGGCAAAAAGCTGGCGCACAGCCCGTTGCGCAGAGCAACGGCGTCGATAACGGTACGCAGCGTCATGACATTGTCGGCTGCCTCCAGCGCGCCGCTGTAGGCAAAGTCAATTTCATGCTGCCCGGGACCCTGCTGGTGGCGGGAGGTCTCGGGGCGAATGCCCATCTCTTCCAGCGTTAAACAGATTTCACGGCGCACGTTCTCGCCCCGGTCCAGCGGAGATACGTCCAGGTAGCCGGCCCGGTCGTGGGGAATGCGCGTGGAATAACCGTTTTCATCGCTTTCAAATAGGTAGAACGTGCAGGCCGGGCCAATTTTACAGGCCAGCCCCGCCTGCTGCACCCGGGCAACGGCATCCTTTAACATGTTGCGGGTATCGGCGATAAAAGGGCTGCCGTCGGCACAGCGTATTTCGCAAAATAAGCGGATGACCCGCCCCTGCTGGGGCCGCCAAGGCAGCACCACCAGCGTGGAGGGCAGCGGGAACAAAAACAAGTCCGGCTGCGGCGCAGCGTCAAAGCCGCTGATGGCGGCGCCGTCAAAGGCGACGCCGTATTCAAAGGCCCGGGGCAACTGGTCGGCCAGCACGGAAATATTCTTCAGCGTGCCGAACACGTCGCAGAACGCCAACCGGACAAATTTTACGTCGTTTTCGCGGACAAACTGCATCACTTCGTTGGCGGTAAACCTCTTCAAACGCGAAACACCTCCTGCCTCCTTTTCGTCCACCTAATGTTTTATTATACTATAATTTTCTGTCAGTATAAAGCGGTTTATCTCGATTTTCTGTATTTAGCTGCAGCGCAAAGGCTGCGGCTGCGCGCGGCGGATACGTGCACGGCTTTGACGCCATCCGCAGCGGCAGGCGGCCATGCGACGTGCATACCGCCGCCATCGGCGGCGCAAAGGCCGCTACCGGCCGGCTGACATCCGTTCTTCCGCGGCGGCGGTGCAGCCCACATCGGTTTTCCTTTTTGGCTGTGGCACAACCGCCCTATGATAACAAGCCGTTATCCCGCCGCTACGGGCTGCGCCGCGCACCCGGCGGCCGTCTGCCTCTTTCGTATATTGAAAAAACATCTTGACAGGCCGCCCGTCACCCAGTATACTTTATCCAATAACGGACAGCAAAGGCGCTGTAAGTGTGTGAACTTACAGCGCCTTTTTTCTATTGTTACGCAGCATGATACCCAGGTCAGGATAGCAAAAGCCATTTTTATCGGCTTTTCAAATATTACAGGAGGATACAATATGAGCACTGTCCCCGAACTCTTTGGCAGCCTTGTATTCAACGACAGCATCATGCGCCAGCGCCTGCCCAGAGATATCTACAAGGCGCTGCGCAAGACCATCCGCGACGACCTGCCACTGGATCGCTCGGTGGCCGACGTGGTGGCCAACGCCATGAAAGACTGGGCCATCGAAAAGGGCGCTACCCATTACACGCATTGGTTCCAGCCCATGACCGGCATCACCGCCGAGAAGCACGACCGCTTCATCTCCCCCATCTCCGGCGGCGGCATCATCATGGAGTTTTCGGGCAAAGAGCTTATCAAGGGCGAGCCCGACGCGTCCAGCTTTCCGTCGGGCGGCCTGCGCGCCACCTTTGAGGCTCGCGGCTACACCGCCTGGGATCCCACGTCCTACGCGTTTATTAAAGACGGCACGCTGTGCATCCCCACCGCTTTTTGCTCGTATACCGGCGAAGCGCTGGATAAAAAGACGCCGCTGCTGCGCTCGATGGAGGCCATCGACTTTCAGGCCCGCCGCATCACCAAGCTGTTTGGCCATCTGGACGCGCGTATTCTGACCACCGTAGGCGCCGAACAGGAATATTTTTTAATTGACA
>JAQVWW010000042.1 GCA_028709505.1 Eubacteriales bacterium | reverse complement strand
AAGAACAGGTTGATAAGCTGTCCGGTCAGCACCGCCGACAGCACCGTGCCTTCGCGGATGGCGGTGACGCGCCCCATGCACAGCAGCGAGATGGCAACGCCCAGCGCAATGAAAATACAGTCGCTCCATATCTTGACCGTGCCGAAATCTTTGCGCAGCCGGTCGGCAAAGGCCAGGTTAAGGCCCTCGGGCGGGTTGGGCACCACATCCATGAGGATATACAACGTGGCGCCGAACGAGCAGACGAAAATGCCGGCCACCGTCAGCAGCAGCTTGGCCGGATATATTTCAGGCGTCAGCCAGCCGCGGATGACGTTGCCGGTGCTGTTGATGAAAAAGCCGAACACAACGCTAAACGGCACCTGCAGCAGATTTTTCCATCGAAACTTCCGGCCCAGCAGCGCCATCTGCAGCGCCACGAACCCGGTGTAGACGACGACGGTGACGGTGCCCAGGTTGATGCCGCTGGCCTGGCTGATGGGCACGGTGAACGCCGATATGGGCGAGACGCCCAGCTGCGAGACGATTTGCAGGTTGATGCCGATGGCGATGAGGAAAAGCCCGGCAAAGTAGAGCAGCACGCGCAGCACATGTTTCATCCTGGCCGCCGTCATGATGCGGGAATATCCTTGATGAATTTGGCCGGTACGCCGCCCACGATGGTGTTGGCGGCCACATCGCGGGTGACTACGGCGCCGGCGGCGACGATGGCGCCGTCGCCGAGGGTGACGCCGGGCAGTACGGTGGCGTTGGAGCCAATCCACACGTTTTTGCCGATGACAATGGGCGCGCCCTGGATATCGCCGCGGCTATCGGGCGCTACAGCGTGGTTTAACGTGGCCAGCACCACGTTGTGGCCGATCAGCGCGCCGTCGCCGATGGTAATGCCGGCCTGATCCTGAAATTTGCAGCCGGCGTTGACAAATACGTTCTTGCCGATACGGATATTTTTTCCGCAATCGGTATAGAATGGCGGCAGCATCGAAAAAGACGGGTCGATGGGCCGGCCGGTGATCTGCGCCATCAGGTCGCGTATTTCATCGGGCGTATGGTAGGCGTTGTTCAGCTGCACCGTCAGCCGCAGCGCCTGGTTGCTCAAGGCAATCATAAAAAGGTGGGTGGGGGAACCGCTTTTGATGATGCGGCCGCTGCCGACCTCGTCGAAAAACTCCTGTAGCTGCAAGATGACACATCCTTTTCTGTAGGTGGGAACGGGAAAATGGGGATATTTGGCCGTTGTTCTGCTTATTTTACCATAAAACGGCGAGAAGTCGACGGCTTGCACCATCGGCTTTTCTTTGCGGACGCTACCGCTGCCGCTGTTGCGCCTTTTCGCGCAGGTATTGCAGCAACACCAGCGCGTGGTTGACCTGCGGGTCCTTGGCCGCGTACAGCAGCGTGACCATGCCGGCGTCGCTTTGTGCAAGCGCTTGCCGCACCGCCGCCTGGGCCGGCGCGCTGGCGTCCAGTTCGGCGCGGTAGAGCGCCGAAAACGGCGCAAGATTTTCGGCCTTATGCCCAAACCACGCGCGCAGCTGCGGGCTGGGCGCAAGCTCCTTTATCCACCCGTCCAGCCGCGCCCGCTCTTTGGAGACGCCCCGGGGCCACAGCCGATCGATCAGCAGCCGTATGCCGTCGTCGGGTTGGGCAGCGTCGTATATCCGCTTTATTTGAAGTGCCATATGCATGCCCCCTGTGCTGTATTGGAGCGCCCTATCTGCCCGGTAACCGGGCAAACCGGCGGCCGCCGGGTACATCCATAGATATACCCCAAACGAGAGACGAAGCAACGGGCATTTTTCTGCCGCCGGCAGAAAAAAATATCGCGAACCACGGCGGGTTCGCGATACGACGGGAAAAGCCGGCGGCTATACCAACTGACGGATGAGGGCGTCGGTATCGCCGGGCAAAAAATCGATGGGCGCTATCTGTATCATCGTATAGCAGCCCGGGCGCTGCCGCGTGACGGCGCGGGCGGCCGAAACCAATATCTGGCCGGTCAGCGCCGGGTTGTTGATGGTCATGGTAAAATCTATGCGCTGGTTGCCGGTGGCGCCCGATGCGCCTTTGCGGGTCAGATGCACGCCGTGCCCCACGTCCTTAAGCGCCTCCACGCTATCCACCTGCCGCACGTGGGTTTCGTCGTGGGCAAAGTATTCGTCGGTGAGGATGGCCTGCTCAACGTCGCCAAACGCGGCGCCGCTCTCCAGCTCCACATAGACCATGCGCCGGTGCAGGCCCGACCCCAGCGGAACCGTCACCGAAAGAGCGTCCTTCACGCCGCCGACGGCCTTGGCGGCCACCGTATGGCCCATGCTCATGCCCGGCCCGAAGTCGGTATGGGTGATGCCCTGGGGCACCATCGCCATCAAAAGCGCCCGGATGACCGAATCGCTGCCGGGATCCCAGCCGGCGGCCAGGATGGCGGCGCAGTTATTCTGCCGGGCCACGGCGTCCAGCGTGCAGCGCACATCGGCAATGCTGGTATGGATGTCATAGCTGTCTACGGTGCAAATTCCTTTGGCCAAAAGGGCGGCGGCAATGGACGGCACGGCGCGGCTGGGCATGCACAGGATGGCTACGTCAACGCCGGACAATTCCGATACGTTGGGGATCACCGGCACGCCCAGGTTAATTTTTTGCTTGGATACGATAGCTTTTAAGGACAGGTCGCTCTGCTTTGCAACCGCCTCATAAGCTGCTTTGCCGATGTTGCCAAAACCTATAATTGCAACGTTGGTCATGATCATTCCTTCTTTCTTTTTGCAAAAGCTGCCGGCCGCTTGGCACAGCCGACGTGCTTTTTATACTGACGGGCTAAAAGGACACCATCCTGTGGCGGCGGCCACGCGCGTGACCGCAGAAATTTGCTGACCGTTATTATAACAAAATGTCGCCGCAAGATCAATTTATAGACTTGCGGCGGGTTATGATGTTTGCGATATATGGCTGCGAGATTTATGGTTTTGGCAAAATCTAAAGGTGGAAAGGCCGCATATCCCTTGGCGCAGCTAAAATGATGTTATAGGCGTTCCTTTAAGAACGATTGGCCGTCCCGCGCGCAGTGCGCTGCCCTTGACACGATAAAAAGAGCGCCGTGCGCTTTGCCGGCACAGAAAAACCCGCGCCGGCAAAGCGCAGAGCTTAAGCGGACATGATTTTACGAAATGGCGCAGCGGGGGAGCGGACGGACGTTTTTGTGCTGCGCGTACTTTAAAGGCAGGCGTACAGACTTGCACACACAAGACTTTGCCCCGGCAAGCAAATATTTTCGCCGAACGCAAGCGATGCTCTTTTATGAGACAGAGCAATGGTTTTATCCGGCCTTTTCGGCTGCCGCCCTTGCCCCGGCGCCCGGCACCCTCGCATGCGGTCAAGATATCTTGCGCCATAGCGTGTGCGCGATAGCAGCCATCGGCCGGGTTTGCGCGCCACGCCCTTATGGACGGTTACCTCCAGTAGTTGTTGGCGGCGGCTACCGTTTGATAATTGATGGCGACGACTTGCGTAACGGCTATCAGGCTGTCCGCATTCGTCGAATATTTGGGACGCAGCTTTTTACGAATCTCCAACGACGGCTGCGTGTATTCCACGCCTTTTTGCGAAAGCTTAATGGCCAGCTCAAAACCCTCTTGGGGGGTGGCGGTTTTCAAACTCATAAGCCATTTATCCATATCGTTTTTCTCCTTCCCTGTATCTGCAATATATGCTTGCCGCACGGGAAAGTTTTTAAGCCGCGTGCGGTTGCCTGGTTTATTGGGGCCGATAGGGCTTATCGTATCAGAAAGAAGAAGAATCCGCCGGGCGGCTGCCGGCGCGGCGCCGATGGTAAGTTCGCTTCAGCGGCGTCCGGGCCGCCGCGACCAAAGAAAAGGCGCGATGCGTGCCGGCGTACCGGCGGCGACGCTATCGCTGTTGGGCCAGCATGTTCCAATCCTCGATAAACAAACGCAGCAGATTGGGCCGCCGCCTGACCGCCAGCGGATGATACGAGACGATGCAACGATATCCCAGCAGGTTGTGCCACGCGCCCCTTAGGTCTTTGACGCAGGTATCCTTGTCGTCAAACATCGTCTGGACCACGACGTCGCCCAGGCACACGATGAACTTTGGCTGCATTGCGTGTATTTGGCGGATCAAAAACGGCTTACTGAAAGCCCGGGCCTGTTCCTTGTCATAGCGGCGCAGCGGCCTGCACTTGAGCAAGTACGTTAAATAAACGTCGTCCGCCGACAGATTCACTTGATGCAAAGCCTGCTGCAACGTCTGCCTGGTTGCGCAGACGTATTCGTTTCCTTCTTTGTCTTCGCGGGCGCCCGGATTGTCTAAAATAATGAGGATAGACGCCCGGGGGTTCCCTTCGCCCCAGATGACGCGGGATTTTTGCGTGCACAATGCGCACTGCCGATACCGCCGGGACTCTTCGGGAAACGTATCTTCGGGCCAGACTGCCGCAGAAAAGGTCGTGTTCACCATGCACCCTCCAAAGCCTGCCGAAATACAGGGTTAAAGGCAAGCAAAATTATATTGTCCGTAATTTTGCAAGATAATTCGCGGTTGGGCGGCAATCAGACCAACAAAGGCCGTCAATGCCCGTTGGCGCGGATGCCGTTTCTTACCGGCCATGCCAAACGGAAACGGGACGCCGGTTACAGGTGACGTTGCTGCTCTTTTTCTGCCGGACGGGACTTGAATCGGCGACTTTGGCTCGATAGGCAAAGATGTGACGGTTATCCGACGCAATTTCGGGCAAAAAGCCGGCAAATCACAAAGTGGTTTGTGAAGTCGAGTCAAGCGCCACGCCGGTATCGTGCTTTGGCTGTTCAAACGGCGGATTACCGCGGCATAAAAAATACCGCGCACCCCCATAAGAAGCGCGCGGCACGGTGCAGGCCCAGCCTGCGTTCATAAGGATAAACTTGGAAATCTGCATAGAAGAATGTTTTTCGGCACACGCAAACGAATAGTACACTGAAATTTAAAAACTCAAGCGCCGCCTTTCGGGACAAAAGGACGGCGCTTGAGTATAAAAACCATATATCAAAGGAGGAATATCGCCTCGGCCTGGAAAGTGACCGATAAAAAGGCTGATACTCCCGCTCACGAAGGTGGCGTGCCGCCCGAAACGGCGAAAGTCATTCTTCCTTCACCGACTCATCCAATTCCATTTTGGAATGGGTTACCCCGGCGGTTTCCCGGACCGCATCCCCATGTCCAATGAGTGCGGCCAAGAGGGAAAACTGGGCGGCCCGGTCGGCAATTGCCATGCAAGGGCATTTTGGAGAGATTAGACCCCCAACAATATGCACTCGGAGGGATAATAATTGCCCCCGTTATACCGCAAATAAAACTGATAGCTGGGATCAATTTCGTCGATCATACGCGCGCATTTCCAGATATCCTCGTTATTGTGATAAACAGAGATCGCAAGCTTCGGGTGAGATGTTTGAATGTGATTCCTGCAGCCAAGAATTGCTTTCTGTTCGCTGCCTTCAATATCCA
This sequence comes from Eubacteriales bacterium, assembly GCA_028709505.1. Taxonomy (GTDB): domain Bacteria; phylum Bacillota; class Clostridia; order Christensenellales; family UMGS416; genus STF2-111. The sequence continues at coordinate 2,245 of JAQVWW010000042.1, read as the reverse complement.
TTTTTATGAACGTGACGGGTTCGGATATATCATCGTCAATCTTCACAACCGGCACTTTCGTTGTTCCGAAGTCTGACAGCTTATGCATGGATTGATCGGGTTCTATATCCGTAACGTACATAATCCCCCCTTGATCTCCCGCACCTCTTTGGCAATATTCTATATGGGGGTATTGGACAAGGTTTTGCTTGAGCTGTTGAAAGATATGCGGGACGATTTCATAACAGTAGATCTTCTTGTAACAGCCATAACTGTTCATGTAGTCGCTGACGGTATCACCGGTATACGCGCCTATATCAACAAAAACCTCATCGGGGCCGCATTTTATAACATCAAGGTCAAAATATTGATGGAATGTCTTTTCCATGATTCTAGAAAGGCTAACCATGCTGAAGGTAAGCCAATTTTCTATGATGCCAAAAAGGGTTCTCTTGGATCGGTAGTCGCAAAGCCTGCTGTAAAGCCAGGATAGGTCTTCGTGGTGTTCCTTCAATGCTTTGGCGCGGTTTTCAATCAACTCATACACATTTTTTTCGGGGTCTATTTTTCCCCAATAATTAAAGGTGTTATAATAGTACAAAATCCTTTCGTAGCTCTGATTGTTGTAAGAGCGCCTATCTGCCAGATTTCTTTTCATGCAATTCTCTATATTATCGATATCCGCAGTTGCGATATAATGAATATACTCCGAGAACATCTTATCAACAGAATATGGAACCTGTTCACTGTTATTTGAAGTGTTGAGAATAAACATCAGATAGTGTTCCTTTCTATGCCGCATTACCTATGGATAGATTATTGTATGCATTGAAATTACAATATGCGAACAGTTGGAGCAGCCCAATGGCCTCTTGGGGAGTTTTGCCACGCTCTTCTAAAACCCTCATTGATTCGATTATCAAGCAGTGGATCACTGCTCGCAAGACGTGATGGAAGAACGCACGAAAAAATCCCCCGGCATACCGAAACGGCAAGCCGGGGAGCCAAAAACGCACTTGATTTGGGGGTGCACGGACGAAGCTTTGACGAAACATGATTGACTTATTTGAATTTAAAGTGAAGGAATAAGACGGAAGAATCCGCACCGCTAAGCCAAAATTGCTTTTGCGGTACAGATTCTTTTGGCACCATGGGTGAAAATAGATGTGGGCAGTGCCAGCCGGCCCCGGGGCCAGCCGCCGCGAGTGCGGCGTCAAAGTCGCAGCGCAGCGCAGAATTTCCGCAGGGCGGCTTTGCCGCCCGAGGATGTTAACCCCCCTGGGGGTGCGAGCGACTAAAGGGAGCAAAACACAAATCGAACGGCTAGCCCGAAGGCTAGCCGTTCTGTTTGGTGCCGAAGACCGGACTTGAACCGGTACGAACTTTCGTTCGGGGGATTTTAAATCCCATGCGTCTGCCTATTCCGCCACTCCGGCACGGCTTTCCCGGCAAGCTTCTTTATTATATGCAGCGCGCCGGGGGCTGTCAACAGCCGTCAATGCAGCAATTCGCAGCCGGCGGCAACAATGGCTTTGCCCAGTGCCGGCGACGGCAGATCGTTGCTTATCACGGCGTCAAACTGCGAAAAGGCAGCCAGCTTATAGAAAAAAGTGCGCTCGAACTTGCTGCTGTCGCACAGCAGCAGCGTCGTCTTGGCGTTGCGCATCATGTGCTGCTTGATGGACGCCTGATCCTGATCGGCTTCATAGCAGCCCTGCGTGTCGATGCCCCGGCAGGACAGGATGGCCAAATCGGCGCGAAAGCCGTCCAAAAAGCTGGCGGAGAGCTGCCCGACCAGCGAAGTGGAGCCTTTTTTTAAATGCCCGCCGGTGATGTAGGCGTCTACCGTGGCGCTCTCGTTCAGCTGCAGCGCCGTGCGGATGCCGTTGGTTACCACGGTGATGTTGCGGTATTGCTCCAGGATGGGGCACATGCGCAGCACCGTGCTGCTGGAATCCAAAAAGACGGCCATGCCGTTGGCCAAAAAATCCCGCGTCAGTGCGCAGATGGCCTCTTTGGCAGCGACGTGTTCGGTTTCGCGAAAGGCCGACGAGTATTCGATGTTGGCGCCCAGCGCCAGCGATGCGCCGCCGTGCTGGCGGTGGATAAGCCCCATCTTTTCCAGCTCAATCAAATCGCGCCGCAGCGTAGAAGGGCTGCAGAACAGCGTGGCCGACAAATCCTGCATTGAAAGGTGTTTTTTTGTCCGCAGTAGGTTTAAAATGGTTTCATGGCGTTGGGAGCGTACCACCGGCGTTACCTCAAA
>JAQVWW010000041.1 GCA_028709505.1 Eubacteriales bacterium | reverse complement strand
GCTTGCCGGCCAAAAAACTCCGAGCGATGGCGCAGGCCTGCTGCGGCATATCGGCATAACGGAACTGCATCTGCCGCAGCAGCACGTTGCCCCGCACCTCGCCGGTGGATCGGCACAGAAACCGTCCCCGCGGCGTGAAAAAGCACAGCGATACGTCCTTTTGGGCGCAAGCGCCCATCAATGCCGGCGAAGCGCCTTTGTAGCCAAAATAGAGGACGGACTCCAGCGTGTGCAGCGGATAACGGCTGGGTTTGCTTTCTTGCTTCTGGACGACAATATTTTCACCATCCAGCGTCAAATAGGCGTCCTCGGACACGACAAAAAGCGTATTTAACAGTTTTCGCATCCTTTCACCTCCTCCACTGCGGCGCGCAGATACGCCCGGGCGCTGGGGCAGCGCTTGAGTTTGGGCAGGCAGATGTCCTTAAGCGAACAGGCATTGCAGCCTTTGGTGGACCTGGCCCGCGGCGTATACCCGCGGGCGGCATAGTCATGCATGCGGGAAAGCGCGGTTTCGACAGCTTCACGCAGACTGGTGTCAAAGCACACCGGATACCGCCTCCGCTCTTCACCGTAGTAGAGCATGCCGCCGTCGAGGGTGCAGCCGAGCATCTCCTCCAGGCATAGCGCCTGGGCGCACAGCTGCAGCGCGTCGGCCTGATGCTCTTTGGGTTTGCCTCGCTTATACTCCACCGGGCAGGGTCGCCACCGCCCGGACCGACCGGTTAAGCTGACGCCGTTTTCGTCGGCGTAGAACTCCACCACATCGCAGGCGCCGGCTATGCCCAGCCGTCGGGAGTGTATCCTGACGTCGCGCAGCGTCAAGGTATTGCCGCGCTTTTCTGCCAAGCCGGCGTCGTGGGCGCGCTGGTGCAGAATGTTACCCTCAATGGTGCGGACGTTATCGGCCCACTGCTGCTCCAGATGGATAAGCGCCCACTGACGCGGGCAAAAGGCAAAGTGCTGTATGCCCGACAGCTGCAAAAAAGCGTCCTCGGCATAGTTGGCCATCAGCACAGCTCCTGTATCGTCACCCCCTGGGGCGCGTCGCCGACGGCGATGATATAGTCGTCAAAGCTGCGGGGCAACTTGTCGACGTCTTTGCGCGCCGCCGTAACCAGCCCAAAGAGCTGATGGGCCGGCGCGTTGCCCAGCGCCGTATCGTGCCGGAACACAACCAGCCCGCGCACGGCCATCTTGCCCCGGGCCGCCGAGCGGTCGATCTCAAACATGTTCAGCAGCGCCTGCCACAGCCGGTCAAGATCCGCCTGCACGAAGCCTGTCTTTTGCGCGAACGCCGGCGTGATGAAGCCCTCCATCCGATATAGGCCGTAGGGCACCACGTATTTGCGGCCCATCGTGCGGTTTTTGGTGGCGTCGTCGTCCTCCTTGGTCGACGCCATCCGCGTGATGGTGATCTCCTGCTGAAAGACGGGGTCGACGCTGCGGGCAAAGCAGAACTGCGCCGGGCCGCGCACCTGGCCGGCCTTATAGTCGCCGGTGTCCATCACGGCGCCAAAGGTACGCACGTCGTAAAACCGCTCGCACATATACTTACGGGCGACATCGCGGGCCTGCTTGTCCTTCACATCGATGTTGTAGTCTTCATAGGTCTGCTTGAGCTTATTGTTGAGCACCGCCCCCTCGGTGATGAAGATGTCGTAGCCCTGCTCGTCGCCGTAGGCGGTTTGGATATAGTTGCGCACTTTGCGCTTGATGCAGACGTCGGTGACGATGCCGTGGGCGGTCTGCGCGTCGATGCGCGGCATATTGCCGCTGTCCGGGTCGCCGTTGGGGTTGCCGTTTTCCACGTCAAAGTACAGTACAAAATCGTAGCGGTTTTCAATATTGGCCATGGGATACTCCTCTCCTATTCGTCGTTTTGCGTGTCGTCGTTCTGCTCCTGGGGCTGCGTGTCCTTTTTGGTGTAAAAGGACTGTATCTGATGATAATAACCCACCAGGAATTTGCCCTGGCTGTTGGCGTCCATTGTGGGCGGGAACGCGTATTTATCGTCTGTGGTGATGCGCAGGTCCATCATGTCGATGACCTCTCGCACCCGCCTGTGCAGGCTTATGCGCAAGCCCTGTTTTGCCTGCGGGATGCTCTTGCCCATGTGCTTTTCGCTGAGCGCCAGCAGCGTTGGGAACACCGATTGGGGCGTGGCCATGGCGGCGCTTAGATATTTGTCGGCCACCGACGCGTTCACATCGCCCAGCGCCACCTGCTGGATGTTCTCCAGCAGCGCGAACAGCCGACCCATCAAATAAGCCTGGTCCTTTTCTGTCGTATCCAAAGCCATTGTCAATTCCTCCTTACCGGCTTGCCGGTTGATGGTCGCTTTTAAGATGCCGGCGCGCAGCGCATTGATGCTGCCCTCGGCCCGCACGCGGCGCAGCACCGCCTGGAATAGCGCCGGCGGATACGGCGTCGCATCGAGAATGCTGCGCATCAGCGCCGCTTCCAGGCCCGGGGGCACGTTATCGCGCTTGGCCTGCACGGCGGTCTCGGTCAGCAGATAATACGGGGGCGGATATGGGTAGCGCATGCCGACGACGGCGATGTCGCGGTAGTGGGCCAGCAGGTTATCCAGCAGCGTGCCGAAGCTGCTCTCGTGGAAGAAGCGTAACACCAGCCGCGTCTTATTGGAGCTGACGCCCAGCAGATAGAACCGCACGTCCGTATCCAGCTGAAAGTCGCGCGGATCGCCGCCGTGGTACAGGTTCTCCAGTACGCCTTTGATTCGGTCGCGCTGCTCGGGATCCAATCCGGCGGCGTCGCTGGCGCCCAGGAACTGCGCCATTAGGCTCTCTTCCAGCGGCGCGTCGCGCTCGGCCCAGAACAGCACCTTATCACCTGCTAAGTTCACGCAATGGGCCGGGTCTTTGACCAGCATGTTTAGCGCCGTCACATAGGCAAAGGCCGCCTCCTCGCCCACCGGCGCATTGGCGCCCTGCCCGCCGTATTTGCCAAAGGAGCAAAACGCGTCCTGGTTAAAGCCGATGAGCGTGGGTTTATCGGCGCCGAAGCCGCCGATGTTGCCATGCACGCGGGCGATGGGCCCCCACTGGCCGGTTATCATGCATTGGCCCATGGCGCTGTCCTGGGTTTTGCGGGCGTTGTAGCGCTGCCAGGCCGCCTGGATGGCCGGCCGCTGGTGTATAAAGGCGCCCTCGCCCTGCAGGCGGAAGACGACAAACCGCCGCGCGTCGTCCAGCAGCGCCGTATCCACGCCGTCGTAGGCGGTGCTGCCCGGCTTGCGCTTGTCGAAAAAAGCCAGCACGGCGCGGGCGCCTGCGTCGTCACAGCCCTCCAATACGGCGCGGTGCAGCGCGGCGCCGGCCTCAAAGCGGTAAGCCGCCTCGTCCGGCTCACGATAGATACCAAACAGGTAGGCCGCCGTCTCATACAAAAAGGCCGGCGCCAGCTTCCGCCCCGATCGTTTGGGCGGCAGCGGTACGATCATCTGCTGCGGGCTCTTCTTCTTGGCCAGCTGCTGCGTCAGCGGGTTGGCGGCTATCAGGTTGCCATCCTCGTCCAGCACCAGCTCGCCGGCCACGCCCAGCTGCGCATAGCCCGGGGCGATGATCGGCGCGTCGGGCTGGGCGCTGGCCCGGTGATAGTAGTTATATAATGCCGATAGGATCATGGGGCCACCTCCGGCGTGATGACGCCGTGGCGCATGATGGCATGGAAGAACACCGGCTGCGCCTCGGTTTGGCCGTATTCCATGTCGTAAAGAATGTAGCCCATGTCCTGCTCCGGCGTGTCGGCGTAGTAGCTGGGCGGCGCGTCGCCTTCGTGCAGCGTGACGACGGCGGCAAACTCGCGACAGCCTAGGTACGCCGGCGAATGGAACTGCCCCTTGCGCAGCCGCCGCAGCAGAATGTTGTAAAACTTTTTCTCGTCGTCGGTGGGCTGCATCTTTTCGCGCACCAGCTCAAAGTGCGCCCAAACGCAATAGTCGACGTCGCGCAGGATGACCGACGCGCGCTGCTGGCGCTCGGCGGTGCTGTCGATGTACAGCGCGCCGCCGTGGTTGTAGGCGGTGCGGATGGTGCCCAGTTTGGCCACGGCGCCCACCTCGTTGCGCCGCACCGAGTCGTAGCGAATGCGGTTGTTGACCTGGATGGCATCGATGCGATACCGCAGCCCCGGCTTCCAAAATATCGATTCGATGATGCCGCGGGCGGCGCTGGGTGTGATGTCCGGATACGTGTACCGTTCGGCTTTGGCTGCCGGGTTGGTGAACAGTGCCATGTCGCCGCGGATGCGCACACAGAACCCATAGCCCATAGTACCCCCTCCTTCTTTGGTTGAATGGATGTGTTGGTGTGTTTTTTTCATCATAACGCGCGGATATAAGGATGCTCGTACTGATTGATAACCAAATCATCAGGCCCGAATGTGTTTTCTGCCGCAAGGCAACAAGGATATCGGCGCAAACGATAACGCCGTTGGCCGCATACGATAAGGAAGTTGGCGTATGCACGGAAGTAAACACCCTTTTCTACGTTGAGTCGCACCCGGTAGGGGTGTGTGGATTGTAACAATTATTTTGTGATAGACGTTGTCACAATAGCGCCGCGGGGGCGGGCCTACAGGCCTGCCCCCGCGGCCATTTATTCAAAATATCCTTGGGCCTGCGGCTGCGCCAGCAGGCCGTAGTCGGCGCTGTACACGTCGGCCAGGTCGGCGTCGCCGGCCGCCAGCACCAGCGCGCCGTCGATGTTTTCGATGCGCCCGGCGGCGGTCAGCTCGTGTACCTGATTGGGATATACCGATGCGGCGTAGGGCTGCAATGCCCGCAGCAGCCCGGCCGAAATGCCATAGGCGCGCAATCGCCCAATCAGCCCTCGGGCCTCGTCATCAAACGGAATAAACACCGGCTGGCTGGCGCTTTGAATGATGCGAAATTCCGCCGCAATGCTCGCGTAAGGGAACTTCAGCGTCTGGCCACGTTCCCGGATCATCCGCAGCACGCCGGTGGCGTCGGTATCGCTGCCGGGGCCAAAGCGCAGCGCAAAATATGCCGCCATGGCCGGTATGCTCAGCATATCCTCGGCGTAGCGCGGGGCAATTTCGGTCATCGTCTGGTTGGCCAGCCGCTGTACGGTGTCGGGCAGACGCCTGGCCGGCAGCGTAAACACGTACACCGCCGACAGCGGCCTGTCCCCGGCGCGGTTGCACCTGCCCGCCGCCTGGGCGATGGAATCCAGCCCGGCGGCCTCCCGGTACACCGCCGGGAAGTCCACATCGACGCCGGCCTCAATCAGCGACGTGGAAATGACGCGGCAAGGCCGGCTTTCGTCCTTAAGCCGGGCGCGGATTTCATCGAGCTTGGCGCGCCGGTGTTTGGGGCACATCATCGTGCTTAGGTGATACACGCCCTGCTCGGACTGACCCAGCTCCTCGGCCAGCGCCCGGGCGGCGGCGCGGCTGTTTACGATACACAGCACATGCCGGTGTTCCCGCAGCCGCTGCAGCAACGCGTCGTCGTCCAACGCTCCCAGCTGCTGTACATACGTACGGCGCAGCCGTCGCTGCAGGCGCAGCGGATCGTCAATAATTTCCTTTACCTGGGTCTTGCTGGGCCAGATGCCGTCGTACTTGGGCTGTGTAGCCGTACAGACGATGACGGTGACGCCGTAATGCCGGGCCAATGCGTCCAGCGCCGCCAGGCAAGGCTTTAGCACGCCATCGGGCAGCGCCTGCATTTCGTCCAGCACGATGACGGCGTTTTGTATGTTGTGCAGCTTACGGCTGCGCGACGGTGTGTTGCCGAATATCGTCTCAAAAAGCTGTACGTTGGTGGTCACGACGATGGGCGCGTCCCAGTTTTCGCTGGCGTGGTCGGCCCGCCGCCCCTCTTCGGGCACGGCCATGGCGCTGTGGTGCTCCAGCACCGCCTGCTCGCCAAAGATATCGCGGAATACGCCGGCGTTCTGTTCGGTGATGCTGGTAAACGGGATGGCATAAATGACGCGGCGGATGTGCGGATGCGCCTGCGCGTGGCGCAGCGCAAAGCCCATCGACGAGAGCGTCTTGCCGCCGCCGGTGGGCACCGACAGCGTATAGATGCCCTGGAGGCCGTCGGCCGCCGCCATGCATTGGCGCCAGATTTTGCTGCGGCTATCCGATATGGCCGCGGTGCTGGCCGCCTGCAGTTTTTGCATATGGGCCTGATAGAGGGGCAGCAGCGTGTGCAGCGCCGGCGCGGTTCCCCGCAGCGCCGCCTGCTCGGGCTGGAAATACGCTTCGGTATCCAGGTAATCGGCGTCCACCAGCGCCGAATGCAGCATCCGCGCCGCCAGATAAGCTTCCATGGCCAGCGTTTCGGCTGAGCTAACCGGCGGTATGCCCGCCAATGGCGCGCATTTTTCCGCCGCCATCTGTGTGCCAAACGCCCGACGGGCCGTTTCGGCCTGCACATCGTCGTCGGCGCGCAGCCGCGCTTCGGCCGGACGGCCGCCCGTGCCGTCTTTGCCGGTATAGTCGGGCATACCGCCGTGATGGCCCAGCATCGCCGCCGCCAGCAGCGGATAGACGGCGACGGCGCATTTTTCTGCGATAAGCTGCGCGCCCAGCGTGGCATGGTCGATGCGCTCGGCGCTTTGGTAGCGGATGTGGTGCTGCACGGCGCTCTTGTACTTGCCGGCGTCGTGGTGCAGCCCGATAAGGTATGCGGCATTTCGCAAAAAGGGATTCGCGAAAAAATTTTGCGCCTTATGGGCCACGTCACGCAGGTGCGCTGCCAGGCCGTGCCCGTCGGGCGTTCGCTCGGTTCCGCTATGGGCAATAAATTCCATAATAGTTCTCGCTATCGTAATGTAATATGTTTTATATACTACATAATGCAGCATATTTCCTGCCACATTGGCGCATATTCCCTTGTTTAGCGGTATTTTGTGTCAAATTGTGCCGGCCAGTGCCGGCAGCCGTCGGGTAAACGGAAAAACCTCCGGCCGGGAGGGCCGGAGGATATTGATAGAAAATAGAAACTTCTGCCGGCGCTTAAAGCACGCATGCAAAAGCATAACCCGCCAAGAGAATGGGCCGGCCCTTCTCATCGTTAAAAAAGCTTTCGGTGCTCTGGGCGGTTATGTGAAAACCGGCTGCGCATAACAGCTTTACCGAAGGAGTATTGGCTTTGGCGGTTCCCGAAATCAGCTTCTCCAACCGCAGCTCCTGCTTGGCAACCGCATGGCTTCCCGAATGGCTTCGGCAGCAATGCCTTTATTTTGGTGTTTCGTATGGATTGTATAGCCGAGGTTTCTTGCGTTGCCCTCCACGCGGTTTAAGCAGATAAATCCTACTACCTTTTTTCGGCCTTCAGCTCCACGGCAAAAAACTCATCCGTAGCGCAGAAGTAGGACAATATGTCCTTTAGGCTGCCTTCATCGGTGGGAAACGGATGATCATAGGCGGCGTACTGGGACGCCATCTTGTCGCGTATCAGTTCGGCAAAATCAGAGAAATCACCGGGAACAAAGCTCCGCAAATAAAGATTCGCCGTTTCCATACCCGCCCGCCTTTGGGAGATTGAGAATACCTGCAACCGGTTTGCCGCGGCATTCATGGGAAAGAAAGACAGTTACGCGCAAAGCAGCCGCAGGCAAAACTTGTGGCTTTGGGAAAGCCCGCAGCGGCAAGCATGGCAAAAATAGTTTGCTCGCATTTGGTATCTCTTGTCGTGATCCGGGTATCCCAAAGGCTCAGCGTAGCAATTTTGCTTTCCAGGGTTTCACGATAAGCCTGGCAGAAATACAGCGTTGTGTCCT
>JAQVWW010000040.1:6770-7834 GCA_028709505.1 Eubacteriales bacterium | reverse complement strand
CTCAGCCAGCTCTTTGGCCGAATCGGCGGTGAAGTCGCCTTCGATATACCCCTCGCCGCCGCCGATGTGCGTGTTGACGGTGGGCGAAGATATCACGTTACCATCCAGCACAATGCTGATGGGCGAGCGCGTGGCCGCCAGACGGGACGTGGCTTCGCTGAACAGCTTGGCGCCCTCGTCGTTAAGGGTAAAATAGACCACCGACTTCATGCCCTCCAGCGTGCCGGCTTCGGCGCTTATCACCTGGGAGCCGTCGATGATGACGGTGCCGTCGGGATCGATAAACTCAAGCTTGGCCGGCGTGCCGATGATCTTCAGCACCTCGTCGGGGTCTTTGACGCTGGGGATCTCGACGCGAATCTGCGCCGTGCCCTGCTGGCTGATGGTGGCCTCGGTATAGCCGGCGTTATCGATACGCTGGCGCATCACGGCGATGGTCGAACGCATCTTGGTGGCTAGGTCGGCTTCATCGGCGTTCTTGGCCTGATAGACGGCGTAGACGCCGCCGTTGAGGTCCAGCCCCTTTTTGATAGCGCGTTCATCGGAAAACGGGATGTGGTCGTACCGCCCGATAGAAATGGGCACGAACGCCGATACCGTCCATAGCGCCGTAAATGCTAAAATGAGGGTTAGCAGCACGATGCTGGTTGATTTTTTCATCAGATGTCCCCCTTAAACCAAAAAACTGATACGAAAAGTCATACTTACTGATTATACGTGCATGCTATTTTATAGTCAACTGAAAATTCATACTGCCGGCCATTGTGCCTGCTGCGTTCTTGGCCGGCCGGGCGCCTGCCGCCAACGCAGCGCTAGATTTCTTCCAGCTTTTTAACCTGCGCGCACAGCAGCGCATACTCCTCTTCCAGCGTGTCGCGCTTGGCGCCGTCGGGCATCACCGAAAGCTGCGAGAGCATCCTGTCGCGGCGGAATTTGAGTGCGGACAGCGCCGCGTCGTCCCGTCCGGTTTGCCGCGCCGCCGGGCGCTTAAGCGTGCCGTCGGCAAGCTCCAGCACGTCGTCGGCGGTCTGTTGCACAAAGTACCGGTCGTGGGACACCATCCG
>JAQVWW010000040.1:0-6760 GCA_028709505.1 Eubacteriales bacterium | reverse complement strand
CCATCAGGATGCTGCCCTGGTAGTCGTTGACCAGCTCCTCCAGCCCTTCCAGCGCGTAGGCGTCCAGAAAGTTCGTGGGCTCGTCCAGCAGCAGCATATTGGCGTCGCCGCAGAGCAACTTGACCAGCGCCGCCTTGCACCGCTCGCCGCCCGATAGGACGCCGGCTTTTTTCTGCACCGCCGAAGCGTCCAGCAGCACCTTTGCCAGCATGTTGCGAACCATATCGACGGGCACCACCGCCGTATCGCGCACGTTCTCCAACAGCGTCCGGTCGGCATCCAGCAGGCTTAAGTCCTGCCGAAAATAGCCAATTTTCAGCGTAGGCGGCGTCCATACCGCCGCATGACCGGCCACGATGCACTCCAGCAGCGTCGTTTTGCCGCTGCCGTTGCCGCCGGTCAGCGCCAGATGGACGCCGTTGGCCAGCTCCAGGTTGACGCCGCGCAGCACGTTTTTATCGCCGTAGGCCACATGCAAATCCTTCACCCGCAGCACGAACCGCCCGGTGGGCAGTTCGCCTTCGCGGGCGTCCAGCCGCACCTGCTGCTGGGCCCGGGGCTTCTCTTTCGTCTCCAGCCGGTTTAAGCGCCGGTTGAGCATATTGGCGCTGCGGGCCAGCCGCCCCGCCTGGCCTGCGGCCTTTCCCTTGTGCAGGCTGGCCTCGGAATTGCTCATGCGCGACGGCGCCTTGAGCGCCGCCTGGCTGCGGTTACGCATGCCGCGCACCGCCGCCTGCAGATGTGCCCGCTCTTGGGCGTAGGCTTCGTAATCGGCCTGGGCCCGCTGCAGCTCCTGCTCCTTGAGCAACCTATAGTTGCTCCAGTTGCCGCGGAATATCCGCAACCGGCCTTTATCCAGCTCCCAAATTCTGTTGCACATTCTATCCAGCAGCGCCCGATCGTGCGAGATGAGCACCAACGCGCCTTCGTAGTGCGCCAGTTCCCGCTCCAGCTGGTCGATGCCTTGGGCGTCCAGGTTGGCCGTGGGTTCGTCGCACAGCAGCAGGCCGCTCTCGCGCCCCAGCGCCCGGGCAATCAAAAGCCGCGTCTTCTCGCCGCCGCTCATGGCCTGCTCCGGGATGCCCCACAGCTTGCGCTGGCGCTCCAGCACCATGTCGGATATGCCGGCCTCTTCGCTTAGCTGCGGGATGTACGCTGCCGGCGCCAACTGCTCCACGGCGCCTTCCTGCGGCGGCACGTCGCCCGAGAGCACGTTCATCAGCGTGGTCTTGCCCTCGCCGTTGCGCCCCACCAGCCCAATGCGATCGCCGGCGTGTATCTCCAGCAGCGGTATGTCAAATATGGTACGTTGGGCGTACTGCACCAGCAGGCCCTCGGCCCGCAGTACCAGCGCGCCGCCCTGGTTATCGGTTTTAATGCCGTCGGGTTTGCCGGCTTTTCGGTTTTGTCTGGGCAAAATAAAAGCACCTCCCGGTCGTCCGCCGGAAAGCGCGTCAAAAAAAGCATACCTGGCCTATGTGCTGGCGGCGGCATAAAACGATTTTGCGTGCAATCCGGCAAAAAGAACAGACCTCCCCCGCGGGGAAAATCCTTTTCTTCGCTTCGAATTACACATTACGCATCGCCGTGTCGCAACCTCCGCCATCGATAAATTAATGTTATTATAGCCCAACAGCCGGCTTTTGTAAAGCGGCGCTTAGGGCGGGGAGACGCTTACCTGCTTGAGCATGTTTTCCAGCTCGGCGATGTCGCCGTACGGGATACCTTCATACACCATCGAACGAATATCTTCGGGCAAATCAGACGCCTGGTAGCGCAGCCGGCAGATGCGCGTCAGCTCCTCTTCGCCGTTTTCATTGCGAAACAGTGCCAGTACGCCGCCGTCGTCTTTGATGATGTAATGATCCGGACAGTACTGGTAGATGGTGCGGGAGAGCAGGATTTGATTACCCTTTTGCGTGACAGAATAACCGGTGTGGTAGGCGGCGTACTCGACCAGCGTCTTGCCCACCATCTCGGGCTCTACGGGTTTTTCCACCTGGTGCGTATGGTCGCAAACGGCATAGCATTTCTGCCACACCACGACGGTGTCGGCGGCAATGCCGACGCTGGCGGTGGGCGCCGGCTGCGGCGTGGGCGTAGGTTCCGGCTCCGGCGCGGCGGCGCAGCCCGCCGCGCCCAGCAGCAAAGACAAAGCCAGGGCAAACTTCCAATATCGATTTTGCACCGGGGCGCACCTTCTTTTTTCTCTGAGTATGCCCCGGCGCGGCACAATTTATAACGCGCCGCCCCCTGCCATATGCGGATATGCGGTTTTTAACGCCGGCCCTTACCTTGCCACCGGCGGTGACGCCGTCGTATAATGGATTTAAACTACCAACGAGGTTTGCGCATGGATCAACTGGAACTTTTACACGGCACGCTGGCGCTGCCCGCCTTCTTCCCCGACGCCACGCACGGCGTCGTGCGTACGCTGGATTTTTCCGACGTGGAGCGCGCGGGTATTCCCGGCGTTGTCATGAACACGTTTCATCTATTGACGCGGCCGGGGCTGGGCGTTGTGCGCGCCATGAAGGGACTGCACGCGTTTACCGGCTGGCAGGGACCCATCCTGACCGATTCGGGCGGCTTCCAGGCCTATTCGATGATCAGCCAGAATCCCAAATTCGGCCAGCTGCGCCCCGGCGGCATTCTGTTTCGGCCCGAAACCGGCGGGCGCATCGAATTTACGCCCGAGCGCTGCATGCAGATGCAGTTGACTTGCGGCTCGGATATCATCATGGCGCTGGACGCCTGCACCCACCCCGACGCGCCGCGCGCCGAGCAGGAACGATCGGTGGAGTTGACCATCAAATGGGGCCGGCAAAGCCGCGAAGCCTTTGACCGGCTGGCCCGGCAGAAGTACAGCAAAGGGCCTTATCCCAAACTGTTCGCCATCATACAGGGCGGCGCCGAGGAAGACTTACGCCGGCAATGCGCCCGGGCGCTGGTCGACATCGGCTTTGACGGCTACGGCTACGGCGGCTGGCCGCTGGATGGCGACGGCAATCTGCTGATGGATACGCTGACGTACACGGCGTCGCTGATGCCCGACCATCTGCCCAAGTATGCGATGGGCCTGGGCCGGCCTGAGGAAATTATCGCGCTGCACCGCGCCGGCTACGACCTGTTTGACTGCGTCATCCCCACGCGCGAGGCCCGCCATGGCCGGCTGTACGCTTTTACCGGGCAGCCGCCGGACGAAACCGGCGCTTTCTATCGCTTTGTCTATATTCTGGATGAGGAACACTGCACCGACGCCTCTCCCATCGAGGAAGGCTGCGACTGCTTTACCTGCCGGCAGCATTCCCGCGCCTACTTGCGGCACCTGTTTAAGGCCGGCGATTCGGCGGCGCTGCGGCTGGCCACGATACACAACCTGCGCTTTTACGCGCGGCTGATGGAGCACCTGCGCCGGGAGGGCAAGCCATGAACCAGCCGGCCGTGGAGCAGGCGGTGCAAAAGGTGCTCTCCTCGCGTATCTACGCCCAGGTTCTGCCGGCTTTGGTACAAAAGATAGCCGTCGAAGAATATCAAAAAGGCCGCAAAGGCAATGACTTGGTCAAGGCCGTCAAAACCCGGCTGCACCGGGACTGGGGCGCCTTCTCGGGCAGCAGCGCCAAGGTAAACCCGGCGGGACTGTCCGACGGCTTTGACGTGGACGCGGTCCTCAAAAGCCACGCCTCCACCGCCGAGCGGCTGGCGGTCATGGGCGCGCTTTACGGCGGCATTGCCGACGTCTGTCCCGATGCCGCCGTCATCTGGGATGCCGCCTGCGCCCTTACGCCGCTTTCGCTGGGCTATATGCCCTGGCACGTGCGGGAATACCACGCCTGGGATATCGACGGGCACGCCATCGCGCTGGTGGCGCGCTACTTTGCCCAAAGGGGGCTGCCGGCGTTGGCCGTCACCGCCGATGCGCTGTCCTACCGTCCGCCGGGCAAGGCGGATTTGCTGTTTTTGTTTCAGTTTCTGCCGGTGGCCGAGCGCCAGCGCAAGGGTGCCGCGCCGGCGCTGCTTTCGCTGAACGCCGACTATATCGCCGTTACGCTGCCCACCCGCTCGCTGGGCGGGCACCGCGCCGGCATTGCCGCTTTCAATGAAGCCCTGATGGACGGCTGGGCGGACGCCAGCGGCCGGAAGGTGCTCAAAAAAGAGATCATCGGCCACGAATGGCTGTATGTGTTAAAAGGACCTTAAAGGAGGAAGCGCTATGCGTTTAGGAGCCCCGGTATTTATCGACCACACCAACCCCGAAGCCTACGCCCTGGCCCATGTGCAAAAGGGGTATCGCGCCGCCTATTGCCCCGAAGGCTTGCGTTTGGAAGACACGACCGCCGTCGCCGCCTACCGCGACGCGCTGGCGCGCCACGACATCGTCCTGGCCGAGGTGGGCGCCTGGTGCAATCCCTTGGCGGCCGACAAGGAAACTGCCGAAAAAAACGTGCAGTACATCGCCCAGCGCCTGGCGCTGGCCGACGAGCTGGGCGCCGTGGCCTGCGTCAACATCGTGGGTTCCTCTTGCACCGACAACTGGTACGGCCCGGCGCCGGACAATTACACGCCCGAATTCTTTGACCGGGCGGTGGATGCCGCCCGACGTGTCATCGACCTGGTTCGGCCCCGCCGCACCAAAATGGCTTTTGAGATGGTGCCCTATAACTTCATCGACTCGCCGCAGCAGGCGCTGCGCTTTATTGAAGCCGTCGATCGCCCCGCCGCCGGCATCCACGTGGACTTAACCAATTGCATCACCAGCCCGCGGCTGTACTACGCCAACGCGCAGCTCATCCGCAGCGCCTTCGCGCTGCTGGGCGGCAACATTCTGTCGATACACTGTAAGGACATTCTGTTGCATAACGACGCCATGACCGTCGTGCTGGAGGAGGTGCCCATCGGGCAGGGCAACATGGACTATGTGACGCTGCTGCAGCTGGGCAACCAACTGCAGCCCGACACGCCATTTATGCTGGAGCATCTGCCCGACGAGGCGGCTTATGACCAATCGGCGGCGGGCATCCGCCGCTATGCACGGCAGGCCGGCGTGGCGTTCCTGTAGCGCCCCCCTTTCTTCGCAAACCAAAAGCCCCACCGGGCAACGCTGCCCGGTGGGGCTTTTGCTATCGGCAACCTCAAAAAGAGGTTCGCAGTTTTTCACAATGAGCGCCTATCAAGTTTCACAAAAACGGGATTTCCGCCTTGGATATGGCCGGTTGGAAAGAGCGGGCCTTCCTTCAAAAAATCGGTTGGCAGCGGCGACCGCCTTTATCTGCAAGGGAAGCGTCCGGCGGGGCTGGGCCGTATGCCGCTATTCCTTTTCGGGTACCGGGCAGTTGCTGACGCAGGCTATCACGCCGCGCTGGGCGTCCACCGTCACCACCAGGCCGGACTTTAAGATGCGGGTGGCGTGGGCCACGCCGGCAATGACCGGCAGGCCCATGGCCATGCCGGCGATGGCGCCGTGGGAGTTCATCCCTTCCTCTTCGGTAATGATGGCCAGCGCATGCCGCAGCAGCGGCATCATGCCGTTGGTGGTGCGGGGCACCACGAGGATATCGCCGCTTTGGAAATAGCGCTTGACGTCCTCCTCGTTTTGGCAGACGCACAGCCGTCCGTGCACGGTGCCGTCGCCAATGCCGCGGCCCGCCGCCAGAATGTGGCCGGCCACATGCACCTTGAGCATATTCGTCGTGCCCGGTATCCCCAGCGGAATGCCGGCGGTCACCACGGCCAGATCGCCGCTTTGCAGCAGGCCGTGCGCCTCGGCGGCGTCCACGGCGTGCTCAAAGAGCGCGTCGGTCTCGGTGCGTTCCTGGATGATAAGCGGGATAACGCCCCAGGACATGTTCAGCTGCCGGCAGACGTGGGCCGACGTGCTGCAGCCGATGATGGGCGGCACCGGGCGGTATTTGGAGATCATCCGCGCCGTCTTGCCCGACTTGGTCACCGTAACGATGGCG
This sequence comes from Eubacteriales bacterium, assembly GCA_028709505.1. Lineage (GTDB taxonomy): Bacteria > Bacillota > Clostridia > Christensenellales > UMGS416 > STF2-111. The sequence goes on along the minus strand of JAQVWW010000040.1, from coordinate 800 downwards.
GCGGCGCCCAGGTCGTTGGCGGTGGTGCACGTGGCGTGGGAGATGGCGTTGGTCACGTCGCTGGTGTTGTCCATATCCCAGGCCGAAAACGCCCGGCGGTAATCGATGGCCTGCTCGGCCCGGGCGGCGATGCGCACCATCGTCTTGACGGCGGCCACCGGGTATTGGCCGGCGGCGGTCTCGCCGGATAGCATGACGGCGCTGGTGCCGTCGTAGATGGCGTTGGCCACGTCGGCGGCCTCGGCGCGGGTGGGGCGCGGGTTGTTCATCATCGATTCCAGCATCTGCGTGGCGGTGATGACCTGCTTGCCGCTCATATAGGCCTTGCGGATCATCATCTTTTGCATCACCGGCACGTCTTCCAGCGGGATCTCCACGCCCATATCGCCTCGGGCCACCATAATGCCGTCGGCCACGCGCAAAATTTCGTCGATGTTGCGCACGCCGTCGGCATTCTCAATTTTGGCAATGATGTTTATCGTATTGCAGTCAAACTCATCCAGCACCCGCCGCATCTCCAGGATGTCCTCGGCGCTGCGGGTAAAAGACGCGGCAATGAAGTCAAAGCCGGTCTCAATGCCGAAAATGATATCGTCACGGTCGCGCCGGCTGATAAAGGGCATACTCAGCTTCGTGCGCGGCACGTTGATGCCCTTGTTGTCGGACACGACGCCGCTGTTAAGGACGGTGCAGACGACGTCGGTATCGGTCACGCGGCTGACAGTCATCTCCACCAGGCCGTCGTCAATCAGGACGGTGGCGCCGGGTTTAATATCCTGGGGCAGGCCCTGATGTGTAAT
>JAQVWW010000039.1 GCA_028709505.1 Eubacteriales bacterium | reverse complement strand
GCACGCGCATGAAGGCCACCGGCGAGGTGATGGCCATCGGCGCCAACTTTGAGCAGGCGCTTTTAAAGGCGGTGCGCTCGCTGGAGCTGGGCATCCAATCGCTGGAATTCAAGGGTGCGGCCCACTATACCGACGCCGAAATCGAAAAGCTGCTGCACTGGCAGTCCGACGAGCGCATCTACGTGGTGACCGAAGCGCTGCGCCGGGGTATTTCGCCCAGGGCCATCTTCGATATCACGAAGATTGACGAATGGTACCTGCACAAGCTGGAAAAGGTGGTGCGCCACGAGGAGCGCCTAAAGGCCGAAGGCTGCGCCTGCCTGGACGCCGCCTATCTGCGCAGTCTCAAGCGCATGGGCTTTGCCGACGCCGCCATCGCCCGCTTTGTGGGCAAGGCCGAGACGGACATCCGCGCGCTGCGCAAAGGCTGGGGTATCCTGCCCACGTATAAGATGGTGGACACCTGCGGCGCCGAGTTCGACGCCGTCAGCCCCTATTACTATTCTACTTACGATACCGAAAACGAAGCGGCGCCCAGCGCCAACAAGACAGTGGTCGTGCTGGGCAGCGGCCCTATCCGCATCGGCCAGGGCGTCGAGTTCGACTACTGTTCGGTGCACTGCATCTGGGCGCTGAAGCAGGCCGGCTACGACACCGTCATCATCAACAATAACCCCGAGACGGTGTCCACCGATTTTGACACGTCGGACAGGCTGTACTTTGAGCCGTTGACGCCCGAGGATATGTGGAATGTGCTGGAACTGGAGCAGCCCGTCGGCGTCGTCGTGCAGTTTGGCGGCCAGACGGCCATTAAGCTGGCCAAGTCGGTGCAGGAAGCCGGCTTTGCCATACTGGGCACGTCGCTGGCCGACATCAACGCCGCCGAGGATCGCGAGGAGTTCGAGGCGTTGCTGGAGCGTCTGGATGTGGCCCGGCCCAAGGGCGCCACCGTGTTCACCACCGAGCAGGCGCTTGTAACCGCCAACAACCTGGGATACCCGGTGCTGGTGCGCCCGTCCTACGTGCTGGGCGGCCAGGGCATGGAGATTGCCTGGAGCGACGCCGACATCGGCGAATATATGGACATCATCAACCTCAACGTGCAGGAGCACCCCATATTGGTGGACAAATATCTGCTGGGCAAGGAGATTGAGGTGGACGCCATCTGCGACGGCGACGATGTCCTCATCCCAGGCATCATGGAACACGTCGAGCGCGCCGGCGTGCACTCGGGAGATTCCATATCGGTCTACCCGGCTTTCACCGTCAGCCCCCGCATGCGCCAGGAGATCCTCGACACCACCGGGCGGCTGTGCCGGGCGCTGCACGTGGTGGGCATGATCAACATCCAGTACATCGTCTACAACGATAAGCTGTACATCATCGAGGTCAACCCGCGCTCGTCGCGGACGGTACCCTACATCAGCAAGGTCACCGGCGTGCCGCTCATCGAGCTGGCCACCCGCGCCGTGCTGGGCATTAAGCTAAAGGATCAGGGCTATGGTTCGGGGCTTTATCCCGCCGGCGATATCTTCGCCGTCAAGGTGCCGGTGTTCTCGTTTGAGAAGCTGCCCCAGCTGGAGACCAGCCTGGGGCCCGAGATGAAGTCCACCGGCGAAGTGCTGGGCATCGCGCCCACCTACGCCGAGGCGGTGCTCAAGGGCCTGATGGCCGCCGGGCTTAACATCCCCCGGGGCGGCGATATCATCCTGTCGGTGGCCGACAACGACAAGCAGGACGCCGTGCGGCTGGGCGAGGATCTGGCGGCGTTGGGCTACCGCATCTACGCCACCGCCGGCACCGCCCACGCGCTCAACAGCATGTATGTGCCGGCCAGCGCCATAAACGGCATGGACGGCGCCAGCCCCAACGTGCTGGACATGCTTAGGCAAGACCGGGTTCAGCTCATCGTCAACACGGCCACCCGCGGCCGCGACCCCGAGCGGCAAGGCTTTAAACTGCGCCGGGCGGCCACCGAATACAAGGTGCCGTGCCTGACGTCGCTGGATACCGCCCACGCGCTGGTGCAGGCGTTAAAGCTGGGCCTGACCGAGGAGCAGATTACGCCGCTGGGTCTGCAGGACATTCACCATGGGGAGGGCTGATATGAAGGAACTGACGCTGGCTACGGTGCTGTCCAACCGGCGCATCGCCCAAGGCATCTATCAGATGCGGCTGGACTGGGGCAAAGCCCCAGCGGCGCAGCCGGGGCAGTACGTGCACGTGAAAATCCCCGGCGACAGCGGCCGTATCCTGCGCCGGCCCATTAGCATCTGCCGCGTGGAGGGGCAGGTGCTGACGCTGGTTTACCAGCTGGTGGGCGAGGGCACGCGGCTTTTAAGCCTGGTATCCCCGGGCCAGCGGTTGGACTGCATGGGCCCGCTGGGGCGGGGTTTTGTGGTAGAGGAAACGGTGAACCGCGCGGCGGTGGTGGGCGGCGGCATCGGCGCCGCGCCGCTACTGGAGCTGGTGGCGGCTTACCCGCACGTGGCCTTTGACATCTTTCTGGGCTTTCGCACGGCAGAACTTGCCTACGATGTGGCGGAATTTAAGCGGTATGGCACCGTGCATTTGTATACCGACGACGGATCGCTGGGCCAAAAGGGCTTTGCCACCCAGGGGCTTAAACAGGCGCTGGAAGCAGCGGACTATCAGGCCGTATACGCCTGCGGGCCGCAGCCGATGCTCAAAAGCCTGCAGCGGGCGATGCAGGGCAGCGATATCCCGTGCTACGCATCGCTGGAAGAGCGCATGGCCTGCGGCGTGGGCGCGTGCCTGGGCTGCGTATGCAAAATAAAGGCCGGCGACGGCTGGCAGCATCAACGGGTTTGCGCAGACGGGCCGGTATTCCCCCTTTCGGAGGTGATACTCGATGACTGATGGGAACATGAAGGTGAATATAGCCGGCGTGGAGTTTAAAAATCCCGTCATCGCCGCATCGGGCACGTTCGGCTTTGGCCGGGAGTACGGCGAATATTACGATATCGCCTGCCTGGGCGGCATATCGGTAAAAGGCTTGACGCCCGAACCGCGCGCCGGCAACGCCGCGCCGCGGGTGGCCGAGACGCCCTCGGGCATGCTCAACAGCGTGGGCCTGCAAAACCCCGGCATCGACGCGTTTTTAGCACAGGAGTTGCCGGCGCTGCGCGCCAAAGACGTGGTGATACTGGCCAACGCCGCCGGGCGCAGCGTGGACGAATACGTGTATATGGCCCGGCGGCTGAGCGATTCGGCTGTGGATATGATCGAGCTGAACATCTCATGTCCCAATGTAAAGCAGGGCGGCGTAGCCTTCGGCGCGCTGCCCCAAAGCGTGTACGACGTGGTGTCGGCGGTGCGCAAAGTATGCACGAAGCCGCTGATGGTAAAGCTCTCGCCCAACACGGCCGATATTACGCTGACGGCCCGGGCCGCCGAGGATGCCGGCGCCGACGCGCTGTCGCTGATCAACACGCTGACCGGCATGGCCATCGATTTGGACCGGCGCAGGCCCATCCTGGCCAACGTGACCGGCGGCTTATCCGGCCCGGCGGTAAAGCCGGTGGCGCTGCGGATGGTGTACCAGGCCGCGCACGCCGTGCGCATCCCGGTGGTGGGCATGGGCGGCATCATGACGGCCCGGGACGCGCTGGAGTTCCTCGTGTGCGGCGCCCGGGCAATTATGGTGGGCACCGCCAACTTTTCCGATCCGTTCGCCTGCCCGCGCATCATTGAGGGCATCAAGGACTATTGCGCGCAGCACCATATCGCCGACATCAACGCGCTGGTGAATACGCTGGCGGTGTAGGCACCGCATCAAAAAGGCGCCCAATCGGGCGTCTTCAGAATATCAAAAAACTCTCTATGTTTGATTTTTGGGTTATAACGGTATTCCGCCTCGCTGAAACGGCATGCGCGTAAGAAGCTGGGAAACAACGAAAGAGCGTTGTTTTCACTCGATACCCTTCGCTCCCATGGCGCGCTATGGGGTCGAAAGGCTTGCCATAAAAAGGCCGCAGGACTGTTTTGACAAGCGCAAGGCGCCCGATTATCGGGCGCCTCTTTTCTTTTTATCGGCTTTGCCGCCGCGTTAATCCCGGCTTCGCCCGATATAGTCCAGGCAATACTCATCCTCTGCGGCTATGACCCGCGCCGCGTGCAGCGTGTCCATCATGCCTTTGGTGGGATTGAGAATAGCGCAGCGCAACCCGCGGGATACTAAAGCGGTCAGCCAGGCTTTGTTCAGTTGCGCGCGCTTGGGCAGCCCAAAGGAGACGTTGGATATGCCGGCAACGACGGTGCAGCCCATTGCCGCGGCGGCCGAAGCAAAGTCGGCGGCCTGACGCAGCGTATCCCAGGCGGTGGCGGCCGGCGGCGTGACGACGTCCACCAGCACGTTGGCGACGGTAAAGCCGTAGCACGCGCCGATATCCAGCAGTTCGGTCAGCGCATCCAGCCGTTCCCGTGCCGTGGCCGGCAGCTTATAGTTGGCCATCGGCATCAGAACCGGCGTGCTGCCGTACAGCGCCGCTGCGGCAAACAGCCGCTGGGCATCCGGCCCCGGCACGATGGAGTTGAGCAGCGCGCTGCCGGGATAGAGCCGCAGCGCAGCGCACAGCGCGTCGGCGTTTGTCGAATCCAGCGCGAACGGTGCCGTGGTCGACTGGCTCAGCTCCTCCACCAGCATGCACAGCGCGGCCTGCTCGTCTATGCCGGCGCCACCGGCGTTGATGTCCAGTATCTCGGCGCCCTGTGCCTGCTGCTCGCGGGCCATGTCCATGGCCGTGTCGGGGTAAAGATCCTTAAGCTCTTGGATAAGCTCGCTCTTGCCACTGGGATTGATGCGTTCTCCGATGACGGTAATGTGCGGCGCGCCGATGCAGACAGCCTTGCGCTGAGACGATGCCCAGATGCCCCGCACCGCCGGGCGGCCGGCCGGCCGCAGGTCCGCCAGCGCGTCGCGCAGCGCGGCAATATGGTCGGGGTTCGTGCCGCAGCAGCCGCCCACCACCGTGGCGCCCAACGCGATAAGCTGGCGCATGCCGTCGACGAACGCATCCGGCCCCATGCGAAAGACGGTTTCGCCGTTTACCACCTCGGGCAGGCCGGCGTTGGGCTTGGCGATGAGCGGCAGATTCGTTACTTCGCGCATGGCCGCCAGGATGGCCTTGAGGGAGTCGGGCCCGCCGGAGCAGTTGCAGCCCACCGCCGAGGCGCCCAGCGCCGTAAACGTGGCGGCCACCGCCTGCGGCGTGGCGCCGGTCAGCGTCCGGCCCGAAGGGTCGAACGTCATGCTCACGAGAAAGGGTAGATCGCAGCTCTCTTTGATGGCCAGCACCGCCGCGCGGGCCTCGGACACGTCCATAAACGTCTCCAGCATGAAAAAATCGGGCTGTGCGGCCAGCACGCCACGGATCTGCCGCTTGTAACAATCGATGATGTCATCCAGCGACAGCGTGCCCAGCGGCTTGATGAACTCGCCGGTGGGGCCCAAATCGACAGCCACCAGCGCCCGATCGCCGGCGGCCCGGCGCGATAGCGTCACCAGGCGCGTATTGATTTCCTCGGCCTGCTCGCCTACGCCGTAGTGCGCCAGCTTGATGGGATTGGCCACGAACGTCGGCGACAGCACGAACTGCGCGCCGGCGGCGATATATTCCTGCTGCATCTGGATAAACACGTCGGGATTCTCCAATACCCATAGCTCAGGGCTGACGCCGGCGGGCATGCCCCGGCGCGAAAGCTCGGCTCCGGTGGATCCGTCGCCTAATAAAAAACCGCCGGCAAGCAGCGCATCCAGTTCGGGCTTTAACATGTGGGGTTCCTCCTAAAAGTTGCTGACGGCGCTGTATCTTTACCGCGCTGTTTATGCTATTATAGTAGAACTATGAAATGGATTGCAACAACAGGCTATGCGCTGGAAGGCGTTACGGCCAAAGAATTGGAAAAATTGAATATCTCCGGCGTGACGGCACGGCCCACCCGCGTGGAATTCGACGGGGGGTTTGAGGAGGCCGCCCGGGCGAACCTGTGGCTGCGCACCGCCGGCCGCGTACGGCTGGTGGCGGGCCAATATACGGCCACAACCTTCGAGGAACTCTTCGAAGGCTGCCGTGCGCTGCCCTGGGAGGATTGGATCGGGCGGGACATGGCTTTTCCCGTTACCGCCCGCGCCGTATCGTCGCAACTGATGAGTGTGCCGGACATTCAGAAGATCGTCAAAAAAGCCGTGGTAGAACGGCTCAAGGCCAAGTATAACCTGTCCTGGCTGCTGGAGACGGCGCAGAGCGCCGCTATCGAAGCGCACATTCATAAAGATTGCGTGACGCTGAGCATCGACACCAGCGGCAGCGGCCTGCACCTGCGGGGCTATCGCAAGCTCAACGGCCCGGCGGCGCTGCGCGAGACGCTGGCGGCGGCGTTGGTGCTGATGACCAAATGGCAGGGTGACCGCCCGCTGGCCGACCCGTGCTGCGGCACCGGCACCATCGCGGTGGAGGGCGCGCTATACGCCCGCAATATGGCCCCGGGCCTGCGGCGCAAATTTGCCGCCGATCATCTGCCGTTCTTTCCCGAGCGGGCGCTGCGCATCGAGCGCGAGTATGCCCGCGACGCCAAGAACGACGAGCCGCTGACGATACTGGCGTCGGACATCGACGATGAGGCGCTGTCGATGGCCAAATACCACGCGCAGATGGCCGGCGTTTCCCAGAATATCCGCATCACCAAGGCGGACTTGCGCGCTTTTGCGCCGCAAGAGAGCCAAGGCCATATTATCTGCAACCCGCCCTACGGCCAGCGCATGGGCGAGGTGCGCCAGGCCGAGGATTTGTACCGCGCCATGGGCGAGACGTTCCGCGCGCTGCCCGGCTGGTCGACGCACATCATCACGTCCAGCCCCAATTTTGAGCGGCTGTACGGCGCGCCGGCTCACAAAAGGCGGCAGCTGAAAAACGGCAACATCGCCTGCCGGTATTTTGAGTATTTTGCGAGAAAGCCATGACGAATCGTGCCAAAGCGTTGATCGGCTTTGTGCTGATGGTGGGATTCCTGGGCTGGACGGGGCTTTATTTCTTCACCCAGCCCGAGACGGTGCAGGTCAATATCGCCCGCGGCGACATTCCGCCGGCGCTCTCGGGCATGCGCATCGTACAGATATCCGACTACCACGACGGCAGTTGGCTGTGGGACGAGGAAAAGCTGCTCAAGTCCATATCCGCCTACGAGCCGGATCTGGTGCTGCTGACCGGAGACATGGTGGACGGATATCAGCGCAAGTGGACGTCGTTTTTGGATATCGCCCACAAGCTGACGCTCATTGCGCCGGTTTACGCCGTCCCCGGTAACCACGAGCATTATTTAAGCGCTGCGCGGTGGGAGGATCTGCACCGGCAAATTGCCGACGCCGGCATTGTTTTGCTGGAGAACCAAGCGGTTATACTGGAGCATAACGGCACAAAATTTTGTCTGGCCGGCGTAGACGACGTGGCGCACATCGTCAAAAAAGCGCGGGACGCCAATCCGGCCGGCGTCTCCAGCAGCTTTGGGCTGGACGCCATGCGCGGCTATTTAAACCAGATAGAAAACTGGGACGACTACGACGGCATGTTTAAAATTCTGCTTTCGCACCAACCCTATTATTTGGCGGCTTACGCGGAAAAGGACGTGCACGTGATGCTCAGCGGCCATCTGCACGGCGGCGTCATACGCGTCGCCGGTCGCGGTCTGGCGCATCTGCGCAAAAACATCAATTTCCCCGATGCCGACGCCGGGCTGTACGAAAAACTGGGCATGTCGGTCTACATCAGCCGGGGGGTGTCGCATTCCTATTTTGAACCGCGCATCAACAATCCGCCGGAGATCACGCTGATAGACCTGGTGCGCA
>JAQVWW010000038.1 GCA_028709505.1 Eubacteriales bacterium | reverse complement strand
GGGGGGCCGAAAATTTAGCCGCCCGGGGCGTCAAGGCCCTGGTGGTGGCCTGTAATACGGCAACGGCTGCCGCGGTAGAGAGCCTGCGGCAGTCTTTCGCGTTCCCTATTATCGGCATGGAGCCGGCTGTTAAACCGGCCTGTGAGGAGCTGCACGGCCAAACCATTGCCGTCATGGCCACCGAGGCCACGCTGCGGCTGAATAAGTTCCGCCAGCTGGCCGGGAAATATGTACACACCAACACCATCGTGCCGCTGCCTTGCCGGGGCCTGTCGCGGCTGGTGGAGACGGCAGGGCCGGGCAGCCCGGAAATGATAGCCTACCTTACCCAATTGTTTGCCGGCCTGCCGGCGCCGCCGGCGGGCATTGTTATCGGCTGCACGCATTATAGTTTTATTCTCGGTGATATTCGCGGCATTTTGCCCCGGGCCCACATCTTTGACGGCGCCGACGGCACGGCCCGCCAGCTGCAGCAGATACTGGCCCACAGCACCCTTCTCAACCCAAACACCGGCGCCGGGCGCGTTGCGTTTTTATCGACGCCGGGCTGGGAGGCGCAGATACCGTTGTTTGAAGATTTCTATCAAATGAAGCTGGAGGAGCCCGAACGATCGTATGCATAGGGTGCTATCCAAAGCCGATATCGCCGGCGTGCAGCAATATCTGATGGCCGACGAAGCGGGGAATGCTTTTATGATAGGCAATCTGCTGTCCGCCGGTATCGTCAACCATCGCCGTTTTTTGCGCGGCGGCGAATATTACGGTTTCTGGGCCGCCGATGGTACGCTGGGCGGCGCGCTGGCGCTGTATAACAACTCGCAGTGCATGGTATGCTGTACCGATGGGCGCGTATCCGGCGAGATGGCCGATTTTCTGTATCGGAACCCGTCGGCCACCACCATAGGGCCGGCAGAGGATATGGCGAGGCTGCTAAGCGCCCGGCCGGATCTGAAACAGCAGATGAACGTAGCGCTGCAGCATTTTATGCAGCTGGATATGGCGAATTTACCGGATATAGAGCCGCAGCTGACGCTGGCCGACGTTCGTCGCCGGCACCGCGATGCGGCTACTGTGTATTTCATCGCATGCTGTCTGGATGAAGGCTTCGGCTACCGCACCCGCGACAGCATTGTGCGCCGCGTGCTCAAAGAGCGCAAGGCCGACGAGCCGTATTTCGTGGCCTATCGGCAGGGGGTACCGGTGGCCCAGGCGCATATCCAGGCATGGACGCCGCATTACGGCCAGATAGGCGGTGTGACGACATTAAACCGATACCGCCGGCAGGGCGTCGCCCGCGATATGGTCTGTCAGGTAGCGCGCTATATCCTGAAAAAGGATCGCATCCCGTGCCTGCTGGTAGATGACGATAACGCCCATGCCCGGGCGCTATACGAAAGTTTGGGCTTTGTGCCGCGCCGCGATATGATGGTCTGGCAACAGCGCCGCAATCTATGACAGAAAGGACTACTTACGATGAAGGAACAAGAACTACGCCAATACGCCGGCGACTGCTTTCTAAACCAGCATTACAACTGCGCCGAAGCGGTGCTTAAGTCGATGGCGGCATTTTGGGATATCCAAAGCCCGCTGATTCCCCGTATTGCCAGCGGCTTTGGCGGCGGCGTGGCCAATACGCACCAGCACATCTGCGGCGCCGTCAGCGGCGGCATCATGGCCATCGGCCTTGCGCTGGGGCGGGACAACCCCAACAAAAGCCCGAAGGAGATTGCGCAGAAGACACAGGCGTTTCTGGAGTATGTCAAGGAGCGCAACGCCAGCACCAACTGCGGCGATATTATACAGGTGGATTTTACCAAACCCGACGCCGCCCAGCATAAAAATGACGCCCGCATCCACATCTGTGCCGGTCTGGTAGAAGATTGTTGCGTGTGGCTGGCAGAAAATGTGGAATTCATCCAATAAATTCTTTGCAAAAGTTGGTGTATCTGATAAACTTATATTTATCCGGGTTTTTTGATGCCGGCAAAACTGTACTGTTGGGAGGAAACCGTTATGAAAGAATACAAATCTGAGCAAATACGAAATGTAGCTGTTCTTGGTCACGCCGGCGATGGCAAGACCACCTTGATAGAAGGATTGCTGTATTCTGTAGGGCTAATTGACCGCATGGGCAAGACCGAAGAAGGCACTACGGCCATGGACTTTGACCCCGAAGAGCAAAACCGCGGTATTTCTATCTCCACATCTCTGGCCCCCATTGAGTGGAAAGGGGCAAAGGTTAATTTTCTGGATATCCCCGGCTATTTCGACATGGCAGGCGAGATGGCCGGTGCTTTGCGTGTGGTGGATGCGGCCGTCATTGTATGCAGCGCCACGTCGGGCCTGGCCGTCGGCGCGGAAAAAGCCTATAAAGCCTGTGAACAAAATGGCGTTTCTCGCGTGTTCCTCATCAGCAAGATGGACCGTGAGAACGCCAATTTTACTAAACTTCTGTCGGAAATTCAAGACAAGTTCGGTACCAATATCGTTCCGCTGCAGCTGCCCATCATGCGCGACGGCGCCTTTGTAGGCTATGTGGATGTGCTGCAGAAAAAGGGCTATGAGTTCCAGGGTAAGACGGTCAAAGAGGCCGCCATATCCGAGGACTTGGCGCTGGAGCTGGAAGAGCTGCACGAGACGATGATGGAAGCCGCCGCGTCGGTGGACGAAGCGCTGATGGAGAAATATTTTGAAGAGGGCGCGCTGTCCGATGCGGAGTTGATCAGCGGCATCAAAGCCGGCATACGCTCGGGTGAGCTTGTTCCGGTACTGTGTGGCGCCGGCACCATTGCCGGCAGCATAGCGCCGATACTGAACCTGGCGGTGGATATGCTACCGGCTCCCTCCGGCACGTTTGCCTGCGTAAACGCCAAGACCGGTGCCGCCGTGCAGCGCTCGGTCAGCGACAGCGATAAGTTTTCGGCCTTCGTATTTAAGACGATGGCGGATAACTTCGTCGGCAAAATTTCCTACATTAAGGTCATCTCCGGCGTGCTGACCGACGCCGTCTCGCCCTACAACGCCACTTCGGAGCGCACCGAGAAGCTCAATAAGGTATTCACGATGCTGGGTAAGAAGCAGATTGAACTGCCGGCCCTGCATGCCGGCGATATCGGTGTGGTCACGAAACTGGCCTCTACCAATACGTCGGATACGTTAAGCGATCCGTCCGAACCGGTTCGGTACAACCCCATTATCTTCCCCGAGCCGGTGATAGCCTTCGCCATCTCGGCCGATAAGCAGGGTGAGGAAGACAAAGTGTTTAGCGGACTTGCGCGTCTGGCCGAAGAGGATCCGTCCTTTAAGGTGTACAAGCACCCCGAGACCAAGGAAACGCTCATCTCCGGCCAGGGCGAGATGCATCTGGACGTTATCGCCAGCCGCTTAAAGAGCAAGTTTGGCGTCAAGGCCAAGCTTTCCGACCCGCGCCTGCCGTACCGCGAAACCATCCGCAAGAAGGTGGAGGCCCAGGGGCGGCACAAGAAGCAGTCGGGCGGCCACGGCCAGTTTGGCGATTGCTGGATTCGTTTTGAGCCGGTGCTGGACAGCGGCATCGAATTCGAGTTCGTCGACGCCGTAGTAGGCGGCGTCGTGCCCAAAAACTTTATCCCCGCCATCGAAAAGGGCCTGCGTGAAAGCATTACCAAGGGCGTGCTGGCCGGCTACCCGGTGGTTGGCATCCGCTGCACGGTCTACGATGGGTCGTATCACGCGGTGGACTCGTCGGAGCAGGCGTTTAAGACCGCCGCACGGCTGGCCTTCCGCAAGGGCTGCCAGCTGGCCGGCCCGGCGCTGCTGGAGCCCATCATGCGTGTGGATATCACAGTGCCCGACGAATACATGGGCGACATCATCGGGGATCTAAACCGCCGCCGCGGCCGTATTTTGGGTATGAACCCCATGTCCGACGGCCAGCAGATCAGCGCCGAGGTGCCCGAGTCCGAAATGTTTAAATACGCCACTGACTTGCGTTCGATGACGCAGGCCCGCGGCAGTTTCCATATGGAGATGGCGCGCTACGAAGAACTTCCCGCCAACCTGGCCCAGAAGATCATCGATGCCGCCCAGAAGGACGACGACGAAGAAGAATAGACGTTGCGTTTTTGCCGGCGGTGTGTAAGAATAGTGCTGGCGTCACAACAATACTTATTAAAAACGAGGGGTGCGTGTGCCCCTCGTTTTTTATCAGGAGCGTATATGAACGAAGAAATTAAAATTAAGGGTAATATCGCCGGCATACGAAATGCCGTGCTTCAGGATATGGAGAAGCTGTTCGCGATGGACATGGAACTGCTGCGTCATGAGTTTGTCTCGCAGCCGCTGCTGACGGCGCTGTGCGATTTGACGGCGCGCTGTAACCGCGAAGTGATGGTCTATGTGGCGCGGGACGGCCTGGTGCTGGAGGTCATCGTAGGGCAGAACGACCGCGTGGATCTGCCGGAAATTCAGGTGCGCCGCGGCAAAAGGCGCTTATCCGGCATCCGCTGTATCCATACGCACCCCAGCGGCGGCGCGGGTTTATCGGAAATTGACCTGCAAGCTCTGCGCCGGATGCGCTTTGATGCCATGGCCTCCATCGGCGTATACGAAGGCGCCGCCACCGGCATGGAAGTGGCCTACCTGGAGGACATCGACGCCGCCGGCGAATATGTGCTCAGCCGCACCGGCGTGCTTGACCTGGCAAACCTCTCGCAGGATGCGCTGCTAAACGTCATAGAAGCCAACGACGCGCGCATTTTGCAGGCGGCGCGCATCCTCACGTCGCAGGAGAGTACCGAAGAGCGCGCCATTCTGGTGGGCATCGACAGCGAAGAGTCTTTGGACGAGCTGGAGCGGCTGGCCGACACCGCCGGCGCCGTGGTGCTGGAGAAATTTTTCCAAAACAAAGCGCTGCCCGACCCGGCGCTGTTCATCGGCCGCGGCAAGGTGGGCGATTTGGCGCTGGTGCGCCAGCTGCGTGAAGCTAACCTGTTCATCTTTGACGATGAACTATCCGGCGCGCAGATACGCAACCTGGAGCAGGAGCTGGGCTGTAAGGTTATCGACCGTACCACGCTGATTCTGGATATTTTCGCTGGCCGGGCCACCAGCCGTGAAGGCCGGCTGCAGGTGGAGTTGGCCCAGTATAAATACCGCTACCCGCGGCTGACCGGCGCCGGCTCGGCGCTGTCGCGGCTGGCCGGCGGCATCGGTACCCGCGGCCCCGGCGAGAGCAAGCTGGAAGTGGACCGTCGTTATATCCGCCGGCGCATCAACGACCTGGAAAAAGAAGTGCGCGAGCTGGAGAAGCAGCGTACCGTCCGTCGGCAACGGCGCATCCGCACCGGCATTGCCACGGCGGCGCTGGTGGGCTACACCAATGCCGGCAAAAGCAGCCTGCTCAACGCGCTGTCGGGCAGCGACGTGTTGGCTGAAGATAAGCTCTTTGCCACGTTGGATCCCATCACCCGCCGTATTAGTATCGAAGGGCGGCCGGTGCTGCTGACCGACACGGTGGGTTTCATCAAAAAACTGCCGCACGATCTGGTCAGCGCCTTTCGCTCTACGCTGGAGGAGGCGCTGCACGCCGATGTGCTGCTGCACGTGGTCGATGTCTCATCGCCGGAAGCTTATGAGCAATACCGCGTGGCGGAGGATGTATTGGACTCGCTGGGCGCCAAGGACGCGCCGCGCGTCGTGGCGCTGAACAAGGCCGATGCGTTGCAAGGCGTCGCCGACATGCCCTTTGATACCGCCGGCGCACCCCGTGTGGCGGTTTCAGCGCTGACCGGCCAGGGGCTGGAAGAGCTGCGCCGTACGGTACTGCAACAGTTGGACAGCGCCTTGACCGAAAAAGAATATGTTATTCCCTATGACAAAAGCGCGCTGCTTAGCCGCCTGCACGGCACCGGCCAGGTGCTGGCCACCGATTACCGCGACGAAGGCACCTACATCAAGCTGCAGCTGGATCGCGATAATATCGCCCGGCTTGGGCAGGAGTACGCCCAGTATGAAAGGCCGCCGGTATGAGCCTGCGCGTGTGTTTTCCGCAGACGGTGGATGATTCAGATATCGCTTTTGTGGTAATTTCTGCGCGCCTGGGCGAGAAGTGGCTCTATTGCCGGCACAGCCGGCGGGCCACGTGGGAAATACCTGGCGGGCACCGCGAGGCGGGGGAGAGCTGCGAAGAAGCCGCCCGGCGCGAGCTGTATGAGGAGACCGGCGCGCTGGACTTTACGCTGACGCCGGTCTGTATCTATTGTGTGCAACGCCAGGATGCTACCAGCTACGGCTGGCTTTATTTTGCTCAGGTTCACACACTGGGCCCGTTGCCGGCGCTGGAAATGGCGCAGGTTTGCGCCTTTGCGCAGCCGCCGCTGCAGCAGACATATCCACAGATTCAGCCGGCGTTATTCGCAAAAACGTTGCAGTTTTTAAAAGAACAGTTCTAAATATGTTGTTTTGACGCGGTTTTTATTATAAAATAAATGTTAGGCTTACAATACAGTTCCGAACATTTTCCTTTGTATGATATTTTTTTGATAATCCGGGCAAAGAGCGCTGCGTTGGCTGCGTATAAAGGGGGACAAGTCCTGATACAGATAGCCAACCGATTTTTTGCCGCCGCGCCAATGGAAATTCTATCACAATTCCCGGCCGCACAAGGAGAAGACAATGGGCAAACAGCTTAACTCAACTTCCGACAGTGACCTGCAGGAATTGCTGTACCAGGTGGTACGGTATCAGGATATCCGCCCTGTGTTTCAGCCCATCGTCTCGCTGCGGGACGGCACTTTGCTGGGCTACGAAGCGCTAAGCCGGGGCCCGGCGGGTACGCCGTTAGAAAACCCCGAAGCGCTGTTCCATGTAGCGCAGCAGTGCAATCTGTTATGGAACCTGGAGATGGTCTGCCACGCCAAAGCACTGCGGGCCATACAGGGCCAGAGCCAAAATATCAAATGGTTTTTTAAATGTCAGCCCCACTGTGATTCAGGACTCAAAATTCAACGAAGGCTTTATCAAAGGCCAGCTGGGCCGGTTCAACATTGCGCCGGAAACCATTGTTTTTGAGATTACTGAAAAGGCAGCCATTACCAATATTCATGAATTTAAAAAAATTGTCTACAACTACAAAGGGCAGGACTATAAGATAGCCATAGACGACGCCGGCGCCGGTTATTCGGGACTGAACCTCATCTCCGACGTGCGGCCGCACTATCTCAAGCTGGATCTCAACCTCATCCAGGGTATTGATGGCGACGGCGTCAAACAGGCGCTGGTAAAAGGCATGTATGAGTTTTCCAAGACCACCGGCACCTATCTCATTGCCGAAGGCATCGAGACGCTGCGCGAGCTGGAGACGCTCATCAACATTGGCGTGCATTACGCCCAGGGCTACTATATCCAAAAGCCCAAGCCCGCCATCGCGCCCATCGCGCCCGCCGTTTTCCAGACTATTTTGGGCCTTAACGCAAAGAAAAATCATATCTATGGCGGCAACCTGTCCGAAGTCTATATCGGCAATCTATGCATCGGTGCCCGCACCGTCAACCAAAATGTTGCCATTGCCCAGGCGTGCGCGCTGCTCAAGCAGGAGGGTGGCTCCCAGGGTTTTTGCGTCACCCGCGAAGACGGTGCCGTGGTCGGCGTCGTCACGCCGGCCACGCTCGGCGCGGCCACCGGCGGGCTGGGCTATACGCTGCACGGCAAAAAAAGCGTTTCAGCCATCATGAACCGGAATTTTCTATCGATAGACTACCGAACGCCGGTCACTCTGGCTGGCAAGTTGGCCATGTCCCGGCCCGACGATACGCTCTACGATTTCATCACCGTCACCGAAGAAGGTCGGTATCTGGGCATCGTCACCATCAAAGACCTGCTCAATCGCGCGATGGAAATTGAAGATATGCGCCGCTACTTCTCCCGTCCCCGAAACACCGAATACCACGCCGAGGTCGGCCTCCGGA
>JAQVWW010000037.1 GCA_028709505.1 Eubacteriales bacterium | reverse complement strand
GGTGATGGCCAGGCCCACGGAGCCGGCGATACTATGGTTGGTCTTAAAAAATTCCACCTGAAAGCAGCCGCATTGGCGCTTTTCCCGGGGCTTGATTTCAATAAGCTTATAGTTCTTTACCCGGTTCTCCTCCAGCTTGTGCTCAGCCAGCATC
The DNA here is from genome assembly GCA_028709505.1 of Eubacteriales bacterium. Lineage (GTDB taxonomy): Bacteria > Bacillota > Clostridia > Christensenellales > UMGS416 > STF2-111. The sequence continues at coordinate 7,798 of JAQVWW010000037.1, read as the reverse complement.
AGGGTAAGCTTGGTGCCGTATACGGGCACGTTGACGTTCTTAAGCAAATACGGCAGCGCCCCGATGTGATCCTCGTGGCCGTGGGTCAGCAGCACCGCGCGCACTTTGCTCTTGTTCTTTTCGATGTAAGTCGTGTCGGGGATGACCAGGTCGATGCCCGGCATCTCCTCGGTGGGGAAGGATACGCCGCAGTCGACGATGATGATGTCGTTGGCGTACTCCAGTACTGTGATATTCTTTCCGATCTCCTCTACGCCGCCCAAAGGAATGACCTTCAGCTTCGGCGGCTGTTTGTTTGCCATAATCGATATCCTTTCTACAATGGCTTTCATGCCACGGCAAAATATTCCTCAAGCATTTTTCGCCTGCGGAACCGTCGGCATGATGGTTTTTGATATGATAAAGCCCGTTGCACTACGGCGCTCTCATCCGAAAAACAACGCATCTGCCCGCCTGCTTTGCGCGAGCATGATGCCACATATGGTTATTATACGCTTTTTGAGCAACTATGGCAAGCGGCAGAACAGGCCGCCGGGCCGTCCGCCCTTTTGGCTGCCTGCGGCCGGTAAAATGCGCCGGGCAGAGCGGTTTGCGCAATAAAATTTTGGCGCTTTGGCAGCTCTTGCGGGCGGCGAAAAAACCAAAGCATTTTTGTGCCCGTAGCCTAGGCACGGCGGGCCCATGTTGCAATTCACCCGTTATCCTACTAAAATAGGTTTCGAAAAACCCTTTTATTGAATACCTGGGGGAGCTAAACCATGGATGATTTGCAGTATTTAAGCCGGTAATACGGCCAGTACGACGAAGAAGGGCGGCTGATGTCCCAACACGGGCAGGTGGAATATTTAACCACGCTGCGGTACATTCGGCGCTATGCGCCGGCCGGCGCGCAACTGCTGGAAGTCGGCGCCGGCACCGGACGGTATGCGCTTACGCTGTCGCGCATGGGCTACGATGTGGACGCTGTAGAGCTGGTGGATCACAACATCGACATCCTCAAGGGTAAGATGACGCCGCAGGATATGCTGTGCGTCCATCAGGGCAACGCGCTGGATCTGTCGCGCTTTGCCGACGGCAGCTTTGATGCCGCGCTGCTGCTGGGGCCGATGTACCATCTGTTTGCCGACGCCGACAAGCGCCGGGCGCTGGCCGAGGCGCTGCGCGTGACGCGCAGCGGCGGCGTGCTTTTCGTGGCCTACTGCATGAACGAGGCCACCATTTATAATTGGGGTTTTTGCCGCGGCAATATCCTGACCGGCCTGGCGCAGCGCATCGTCGATCCGGACACGTTTGCGTGCCTGTCCGACCCGTCGCTGGTGTTCGAGTTGTACCGCAAGGAGCACATCGATGCGTTGGCCGCCGGCCTTGACGCCGACCGGCTGCACTTTGTAGCCAGCGATTTGATGACCAATTACATGCGCGAGACGGTGGACGCCATGGACGACGACACGTACCAGGCGTATCTGCGCTATCACTTTTCCATCTGTGAGCGGCCCGACGTGGTGGGCTTGAGCCACCATACGCTGGATATCCTGCGCAAGCGGTAGCGCGCGCTTTTTGCGCCGCGGACGTGCTGCAACTGGTGCGGCTGCTGATGCCGGCCAACGGCCGGCGGCGCAGGCAGTAAACTACGTGTTTTTCTAAAGGTGGGCGCTCCTCTATGAATCGCCCGCCTTTGTATTTGCCCATATGCCGCCCGGCATCACTGTAGAAGCCACCTATCCCGATAGGTCATCCCCGCAACGTAAAGAGGAGCCGTCCTGAAGGACGGCTCCTCCCGCTATTCTACCTCGGCGCGGCCGCCGCCTTGCCGGCGACCCGATATAGCCGGCGCACGGACGATAGGATCCGGCGGCGGTCGGGATTTCCTTCCGCCCTGGGCTTCGCCCGCAAAGCTAGGGCTTGAGCGAAAACGCGTCGAAGGGGATCTTCTCCAGCAGCGCGCGGGCTTCCTCCAGGGTAAGGCTCTGCGCCAGCGTGGATGTTTTACCGTCCATCTCGGGGCCGTCCACACCACGCGATACGGTATAGGCATAGCCATCGGCGGCCAGCAGCGTGACGCTGTACAGTGCGCCGGATTCGTCCCTGCTGTCCTGATCGCTCAGCACGCAGGGCTGGCCGTCGTACTGGAATAGCTCCTGTGTCACGGCGGGCAGATGATCGCCGTCGGCGACGCGCACGAGGATGCGCCGGCCGTCGTCGGCGCGGTAGGTAAGCCAGGCGTACTGGATGGGCTCGACGCGCGGCGGCAGCGCGTATACCTGCCCCACCTTGTCGCTGGACGGCAGCATCTCGACCGCCATATCGTTATAATCCAGGCTCATCAGCCGGGCGCTCAGCAAAGAACAGCCGTCCATCTCGGCGGGCAGCGCCGTATCGGGAAAGACGCGGCGCAGCTCGTCCAGGCTGGCAAACTCCTGATACGGGTAATAGCGGAACACCACCGAACGGAACACAAAGTCGTAGCACTGATCGACGCCAATCTGCCTGCCCTCCAGCTGCTTGTCCTCTTCGTCGCGCGCCTGCGCCACGTCGGCGCCGGGGTTGGGCTGCGATACCACCGTTTCGGCGCGCGTCATCTGCGCGCAGCCGCACAGTACGCCCAGCAGCACGCACAGCCCGGCTATCCACCATCTCTTCATACTTTACCCTCCCTGCCGCAGTGATGCGGACGCTTCGTCTACCGCGGATAACAGATGCGTATCCGCGTAACCTCTACCGGAAAGTCGATGAGCACGCCACAGTCGTTACCCGTCCGCTTGCGGGGACGCGTATGCTGCGTATCGGCTTCCCACTGCTTGCCGTGGGAACAGGGGCCATAGTTCCAAAACACCCTTTCGGAAACCCGGGCACCATAAATGATGATTATGGGGGTGCCGCAGTCGTGCAAAACCGCATAGGCGTCACCTCTGCCGCCGTATCCTCGGCAGGCAAAAGCGGCGCGGCGGCACTCTCTTCGCCCATCGCCCATACCGGCGTCGTCCCAGAACAGGATATGGCAAGCAGTGCAACGGACGGAATCCTTTTCATTGGCTGCTGTCTGATGTGTGACTATCGGTTTAGGACGCCGCTTCTCTCCTTTCAGCGGGCTGTTCGCTTTTTCCAGAAATATGGCATTTGTTATTCTTATGATACCACCGCTCTATCCCGTTTTATCACCTTTCTTTCAAATACGCAGCATAAGCTAAAAAGTGACGGCGTCTGCCCCGTCCCGCACGCAGCACGCCGCCGCCCGGCCATACGGCGCGCAACGCCGTCTTTTCCCGTCCGCCGCGCCCGCCGGCGCAAAAAAAGAAGCTCCCCTGCGGATAAACCCGCGGGGAGCCTCTGTTGTGTGGTTATTTCGTATACCGGATGCGGGCCTTGTAGTGCGTGTGCAGCAGCTCGTGGGCCTTGTGGCCGTTGGGCTCGCCCAAAAACTCCTCATACACTCTCTTGATGGCCGGGTTGTCGTGGGATTTGCGGATGGTTTTGGCCTCGTCCTCGGCGTAAATCTGGCTGGCACGCAGCACGCGCACATCGTGCACAGCCTTCACCTGGGCGCTGACGATGGGCTGTCCGCCGCCGTTGACACAGCCGCCGGGGCAGGCCATGATCTCGATGAAGTCATACTCCTTCTCGCCGGACTTGATGGAATCCAGCAGCTTTTTGGCGTTGCCGGTGCCGTTAGCCACAGCCACGCGCACCTGGGTGCCGTCCAGATCGACGACGGCCTCCTTGATGCCCTCGATGCCGCGCACCTGGCAGAACTCCAGCCTCTCCAGCGTCTTGCCGGTGACCACCTCGTAAACGGTACGCAGCGCCGCCTCCATGACGCCGCCGGTGGCGCCAAAGATGACGCCGGCGCCGGTGGATTCGCCCAGAATGTCGTCAAACTCACCGTCGGGCAGCGACACAAAGTCGATACCGGCCTGTTTGATCATGGATGCCAGTTCGCGCGTGGTGATGGCGATGTCGATGTCGTCGGCCATCTCTTCGCGGCCGGCTTCAAACTTCTTGGCGGTGCAGGGCATCACCGATACGCTGACGATATCTTTGGGGTCGATGCCGTTCTTCTGGGCGTAATAGCTCTTGATCATCGCGCCCATCATCTGCTGCGGCGATTTGCAGCTGGACAGGTTATCCAGGAATTCCGGGTAGAAATGCTCGCAGTATTTGACCCAGCCGGGGCTGCACGACGTGATCATCGGCAGCTTGCCGCCGTTCTTTAGGCGGCCCAACAGCTCGTGGCCCTCTTCGATGATGGTCAAGTCTGCCGAGAAATCGGTATCAAACACTTTATCAAAGCCCAGCCGATGCAGCGCCGTGGCCATTTTACCGGTCACGCGGGTGCCGATAGGCATACCGAACTCCTCGCCCAGCGCCACGCGCACCGACGGAGCCGTCTGCACGACGACGTGCTTGGCGGGGTTGTTCAGCGCGTCCCAAACCTTCTGCGTATCGTCCTTTTCGTACAGCGCACCCACCGGGCAGGCCTCAATGCACTGGCCGCAATTGATGCAGGGTACGTCGCCCAGGCCCAGCTTAAACGGCGATTCGATGGCGGTGGCAAAGCCGCGCTCCACGGCGCCGATGACGCCGATTTGCTGCACGTTGGCGCAGGTGGCCACGCAGCGGCGGCAGACGATGCACTTGTTGTTGTCGCGCACGATGCTGTCCGACGACAAGTCGAGATCGTAATGGTTCTGGCTGCCCTCATAGCGGGTCAGATCGCTGACGCCCAGCTCGTTGGACAGCGTCTGCAGCTCGCAGCTGTTGCTGCGGATGCAGGTTAGACACCGTTTATCGTGGTTGGACAGGATAAGCTCCAGGTTGATTTTGCGGGCATTGAGTACTTCGGATGTACGGGTGTTGACGTTCATGCCGTCGGTTGCCGGCAGTGTGCAGGCGGCCATCAGCGTGCGGGCGCCCACGTCCACCAGGCAGATGCGGCACGAGCCGATGGCGTTGATGTCTTTCAAATAGCACAGCGTGGGAATCTTCACGCCGGCCTGACGCGCGGCTTCCAGTACCGTGGTGCCCTTGGGTACCGATACCTGGACGCCGTCGATGGTAAGGGTTATCATTTCCATTGTGTATCAATCTCCTTAGGCTTATTTCGTATAGACGGCGTCGAAGCGGCACTTTTCTACACAAACACCGCACTTGATGCACTTGCTGACGTCGATGACGTAGGGTTTCTTAATCTCGCCGGTGATGGCGTTGACAGGGCAGTTGCGCGCACACAGCGAGCAACCTTTGCACTTGACGGCGTCGATGTGATACTGCAGCAACGCCTTGCAGTGGCCGGCGGGGCAGCGCTTTTCGTTGATGTGCGCTTCGTACTCGTCGCGGAAGTAGCGGATGGTGGACAGCACCGGGTTGGGCGCGCTCTGGCCCAGGCCGCACAGCGACGTGCGCTTGATGTTCTGTCCCAGCTCCTCCAGCTTTTCAATATCGCCGGGCTCGCCCTTCCCTTCGACGATGCGCTCCAGAATCTCCAGCATGCGGCGGGTGCCGATGCGGCAGGGCACGCATTTGCCGCAGCTCTCGTCCACGGTAAACTCCAGGAAGAACCGGGCGATATCCACCATGCAGTTGTCCTCGTCCATGACGATTAAACCGCCGGAGCCCATCATCGAGCCGATGGACATCAGGTTCTCGTAATCGATGGGGATATCCAGATGCTCGGCGGGGATGCAGCCGCCCGACGGGCCGCCGGTCTGGGCGGCTTTAAAGGCCTTGTTGTCGGGAATGCCGCCGCCGATATCGTAGAGGATTTCACGCAGCGTCGTGCCCATGGGGATCTCCACCAGGCCGGTGTTGTTGATCTTGCCGCCCAGCGCGAACACCTTGGTACCCTTGGACTTTTCGGTGCCCATCGCAGAGAACCATTCGGCGCCGTTTAGGATGATCTGGCAGATGTTGGCGTAGGTCTCCACGTTGTTGATCAGCGTGGGGCACTGGAACACGCCTTTTTCGGCGGGGAACGGCGGCTTGGGCGAGGGCTCGCCGCGCTTACCCTCAATGGAGGCCAAAAGGGCGGTCTCTTCGCCGCAAACAAACGCGCCGGCGCCCAGGCGCAGGCTAATGTCAAAATCAAAGCCGCTGTCAAAAATGTTCTCGCCCAGCAGACCGTATTCGTGGGCCTGCCGGATGGCGATTTCCAGCCGGTGCACGGCGATGGGATACTCGGCGCGCACGTAGATATAGCCCTGGTTTGCACCGATGCAGTAGCCGGCGATGATCATCGCCTCCAGCAGCGCGTGGGGGTCTCCCTCCAGCACCGAGCGGTCCATGAACGCGCCGGGGTCGCCCTCGTCGGCGTTGCACACCACATACTTCTGCTCAGCCTGGGGCCGGCGGGTTAGCTCCCACTTTAAGCCGGTGGGGAAGCCCGCGCCGCCGCGGCCGCGCAAGCCTGATTTCTTCAGCACGTCGATGACGTCGTCGGGCGTCATCTCAGTAAGCGCCTTAGCCAGCGCCTGATAGCCGTCAAAGGCGATATAATCTTCGATATTCTCCGGGTCGATGACGCCGCAGTTGCGCAGCGCCACGCGCTGCTGCTTTTTGTAAAAGCCGATATCGCTCAGCGACGTGGCGGCCTCGTGGGGCTCCAGGTCCACTTCGCGGTACACGAGGCGCTCCACAATACGGCCCTTTATAATATGCTCGGCGATGATTTCGTCGACATCGTCGGTCTGCACATGGCTATAAAAGACGCCTTCGGGGTAGACGATAACCACCGGGCCGGCCTCACACAGGCCAAAGCAGCCGGTACGCACCACCTGTACCTCTTTTTCCAGATGGTTGGCCGCCAGCAGCTCTTCAAAACGGGTGATCAGGTTGGCCGAACCGCTGGACGTGCAGCCGGTTCCGCCGCACACCAAAATATGGGAACGGTAAAAAATCATTTCAAGTCCTCCTCAGCGCCCCTGCTAGTTGTTCTCTTCGTAGTAGCCGATGGTGTATTCCTTCACCGGCCGGCCGTTGACGATGTGTTCGGTGATGATACGGGGAATCATATCCGGCTCGACCTTGACATAGGTCACCTTCTCGCCGCTCTCGTCAAACACTTCCATGATGGGCTCGAGACGACACATGCCAATGCAGCCGGTCTGCGAGACGGTGACGTTGTGCAGGCCGCGCTTTTGCACTTCCTCCACGGCTTTGAGCATCACCGGGCGGGCGCCGGCGGCGATGCCGCAGGTGGCCATGCCCACAATGATGCGCATGCCGTGGTTATCCCGGCGCAGGTTTACGTTATCCAGCGCGCGCTGGCGAATCTGGGCAAGCTCCTGAATTGTTTTCATCGATTATGCACCTCCATATAAGCCTTTGATACCTTCTTGCAAATATTCCATCATCCATTGCCCTACGTCGGGCTGCGTCAGCGGCACGCCGTCGAGCATGGTCCTTATCTGTGCGCCGTCCACTTCAAAGCGCCGTCCGTCCACCGTATGCGTGTAGGTAAAGTCGATGTCGGGGTTGGCGCTCATCAGCATGTACAGCGTGCCGGCGATATCGCCCAGCGGCGGGATATCCAGATGGCTTAGCTGATAAGCCGCCGACACGGCCGTACCTTCGCCCGGCCGGGATGTTATGTCAAAGCTCCCGTTGCAACCCAGCGCCCCCGCCATAAAAAGCGGAATGCCCAGCCCCACCTTGCGGGTGGTGCGCGACGTGGTAAACGGATCGCGGACGCGGGAAAGCGTCTGTGCGTCCATGCCGCTTCCGTCGTCGCTGATGCGGATGCGCAGCGCGTCGCGCGCGCTGTCCTGGGCGATATCGATGCCAATATGGCAGGCCCCGGCGGTTA
>JAQVWW010000036.1 GCA_028709505.1 Eubacteriales bacterium | reverse complement strand
CATGGCTTGCCTGGGCATCACCGCCGCGGCGGTGGAGGAGCCGCTGTTTCGCGGCATCCTGCAGCGGGGGCTGGCGGCGCGGTTGCGCAAATGGCCGGCGCTGGTGCTGACGGCGCTGCTGTTTGCGCTGTGTCACTTTCAGCATCAGGGGTTGCCCACGCTGTTTGTGGTGGGGCTGTGCCTGGGATGGCTGACCTGGCAGACCGGTTCGCTGTGGCCGTCGATAGCCATGCACCTAAGCTACAATATGACGGCGGTGGCGATGCAATACGCGATGGCGCGCCTAAGCCAGCTGATAAGCGATCTGCCGCTACAGGGCGTTATCGACACGGCGCAGGATATGACGCCGCTGATGATGCTGGCGTCGGGGGCGTCATGGCTGGTGATAGGGCTGCCTTTTATCGGTATTGTGGCGCTGCTGCTGTGGGCGGTAAAAAAGACGACACCGGACGGCGCCGCATGGACGCCCACGCCCTGGGCGCCCCGGGCAAAAGGCGTGCATGCGCTATCGTGGGTGCTCATCGGCCTTACGGTAGCCGGCGGCATGCTGATCATCATATTATTGGACTTTGGGTTTTTTAACTGGGTGATGGAAAGGTTCCATGCGCTGCAATAAGGAGGCAGGATATGACGGTAAAAAAATACGCACAGCAGGCGCGCAAAGCGTCCATTGCGCTGGCCGCGTCGGATAACGCGCTGCGCAGCGCCGCCCTTTCGGCCATCGCCACGGCATTGGAAGCGCACAAGGCCGAAATTTTTGCCGCCAACGCCCAGGATTTACAGCGCAGCCAGGCCGAAGGCTTGAGCCAGCCGCTGCTGAAGCGGCTAAAATTCGACGAAGGCAAGCTGCATACGGTGGTGCAGGGCGTTTTGCAGCTGGCGCGGATGGACGATCCGCTCAACCATACCCAATACGCGATGCAGATGGACGAGGGCCTGACGGTGTACCGGCAGAGCTGCCCCATCGGCGTCATCGGTATCATATTCGAGTCACGGCCCGACGCGCTGGTGCAGATCAGCACGCTTTGCCTAAAATCGGGCAACGCCGTGCTGCTCAAAGGCGGCCGCGAAGCGCAGCTGACCAACGAAGCGCTGTACCGCGTCATCTACCACGCGTCGCTCCAGGCCGGCGCGCCGGAGGGCTGGGCGGCGCTGCTGACCACGCGCGAGGACGTGGGCGAGATGCTCAAGCTGGACGACTGCATCGATTTAATCATCCCCCGCGGCTCCAACGCCTTTGTAAAATACATTATGGAGACTTCGCATATCCCGGTGCTGGGCCACGCCGACGGGATCTGCCACGTATATGTGGATAAGGATGCCGACCGGCACATGGCGCTGCAGGTAGCGCTGGATAGCAAAACCCAATACATGGCCGTATGCAACGCCGCCGAGACGCTGCTGGTGCACGAAGCTATCGCCGCCGAGTTCCTGCCCGGGATGGCCCGGGAGTTTGCCCGGCACGGCGTAGAGATACGGGGCTGCCCCAAGACCCGCGCCATGATCGCCTGCCTGCCGGCCGATGAACAGGACTGGAAGACCGAATACCTCGACGCCGTCATCTCCATCCGCGTTGTGGCGTCGCTGGACGAGGCGATGGATCACATCAACACCTACGGTTCGGGCCATACCGACAGCATCGTATCGGCCAACCAGCAGACGCTCAGCCGATTTTTGCAGGGCGTCAATTCGGCCGACGTGTTCGCCAATTGCTCCACGCGCTTTGCCGACGGGTACTGCTTTGGCTTGGGAGCCGAAGTGGGCATCGGCACCGGCCGTATCCATGCCCGCGGGCCGGTGGGTATGGAAGGATTGCTCATTTATAAGTATAAACTCATCGGAAACGGCCACATATTGGCCGACTATGCCGCCGGTAAACGGCGCTTCACACACCGCTTGCTGCAGCAGGATTGCCCGTTATAAATTGTTAATTATGCAGGGGTATCCAGATTAACCTGCATAATTGCCATATTATACCGGAAAAAAACTAGGAATAATGGAAAAGCTCATTTTGAGCATACAAAAACATGCATGAACATGCGAAATGGTCCTGCGCCTTTAGCCCGATGAAGTTTCTGGAAATATGAATATCTTTGGGTAAATATATTGCATTTTTAACGTTGTATGCTATAATAAACACCAGCTAATTTAGCAAATTTTAAGGAGGAAGAGACATGAAGCGTTTTGCAACTTTGTTGCTGGTTATCGTGTTGAGCGCCGGGTTTTTGTTTGCCGGCTGCCAGCAGCCCGCAGCAACTGATTCGACGCCGGCTCCCACCGCTGAAGCTACCGAAGCGCCGGAAGTGGAAGCCACGGACCCCCCCGCAACTTCTGCTTATCCCGGCACTGCCGCCGCGGGGAGCGTAACCTTTAACTTGGGTTCCGAGCCCCCGAAGATGAGCCCCATCCTGACCACCGACACCGTGTCGTTCACCGTGCTGCGTCACGTGATGGAGGGCCTGACCACCCTCTCGCAGACCGACACCGTGCTGCCGGGTATGGCCGAGACGTGGGACATCTCCGACGATAAGCTGACCTATACTTTCCATCTGCGCGATGCCAAGTGGAGCAACGGCGAAGCGGTAACGGCCGACGATTTCAAATTCGCCTGGATGACCGTACTCAACCCCGACACGCCCGCCGGCTACAACTACATGCTGTACGTGATAAAGGGCGCCGAAGCCTATAACACGGGCGAGGGCTCGGCCGACGACGTCGGTATCAACGTCATTGATGCCAAGACGCTGGAAGTAACGCTGGAAAACGTTACGCCGTACTTCCTGGATCTGTGCGCGTTCGGCACGTTCATGCCGGTCAACGAGGCGTTCTACACGCAGTTTGGCGACCAGTATGCCACCGAAGCCGACAACATGCTGTACAACGGTCCTTACACGATGACCGCCTGGGAGCATGAGTCCCGCATCGTCATGACCAAGAACGCCGACTACTACGCCGCCGATAGCATTGCCATCGACGAGCTGGTGGGCCTGATGATCACCGACACCAACGTGGCGATGAACACCTTCCAGTCCGGCGAAGCCGACATGATCGGCTTAAACGGCACACAGGCCGCCACCATGGCAGCCGAGGGCGAGACGGTGCAGTCCTATTCGGACGCGTCGTCCTGGTGCCTGGCCTTTAACCTGGAAAACAAGAACATGGCCAATATGAACCTGCGCAAGGCTCTGACGCTGGCCATCGACCGTCAGTCTTTCATCACCAACGTGCTCAAGAACAACTCGGCTCCTGCCTTTAACTGGAACCCCCCGGCCGTCAACAACGGCGACGTACCCTTCCAGAGCCAGCTGCCCAACGGCGGCGCGTACTTTAAGGATGCCGACGTGGAAGGCGCCAAGGCCGCTCTGGAGCTGGCCAAGACCGAGCTGGGCATCGACAGCGTCACCGTAGAGCTGCTGACCGATGACTCGGACACTGCCAAGCTGATGGCCGCCTACTATCAGGCCGGCTGGAAAGCTATCGGCATTGAGACCACCATCGTATCCGTGCCCTTTAAGGACCGTTTGGCCCGTCAGGACAGCAAGGAATACGAAATCTCGTCCTACGGCTGGGGCCCGGACTATAACGACCCCATGACGTTCCTGGACATCTTCGTTACGGGCTCGGGCAACAACCTCATCGGCCTGAAGAGCGACGACTACGACGCTAAGATTAAGGCCGCTCAGGCGGAGACCGATTACGAAAAGCGCACGCAGCTGCTGGTTGAGTGCGAGAGCATGCTCATCGAGAACTTCTATCTGGGCCCGGTCTACTACCGCATGCGCGACTACATCACGTCGGCCAAGCTGCAGGGTGTCGTACGTACCGGCTTCCAGGACATCAACTTCCGTTGGGCTACCATTGCCGAATAATAGTTCTTTGGGCTATTAGTGCCTATGTGTTGTACCGATGGTTGCGGCGACGCAACCATCGGTATCCTTTCAATGAAGTAGTGGTACCGTGCCGCGCGCGGATCAAGCGGCGGCTATGATATGGATTTTTTGCTTCATAATTAAATTGGAAAATAAAGCGGTTTGGCCTGCGCAGGACGCGCACCGCCGCGCAAGATAAATTTTTTTGGGGGAGTAATCGGCCCCATGTCGTGCGGATATGTGGCGGCGGGCCGAAAAAGGAGGGAACCTTTGTGAGTAAGTATATACTCAAGAGGACGCTTTACGCCTTGCTGACGCTATGGGCATTGGCGACCATTACGTTTTTCATCATGCGCCTGCTGCCTGGCGATCCGTTCATCGGCGATAAGGCGCTGACCGCAACGGCAAAGGCCGCCATGAACGCCAAGTACGGTCTGGATAAACCGGTGGGCGTGCAGTATTTGATATTCATGGGCAATTTGCTCAAGGGCGATATGGGCCTGTCTACGCACTATAACCGCCCGGTAAACACCATCATCGCGCAGGCATTCCCGTATTCGTTCGATTTGGGCATACGTGCGCTCGTCTTCGCCGTCATCGGTGGCATATTTGCCGGTTCGCTGGCGGCGCTGTACCGCGGCACGTGGGTGGATACGACGACGATGATCATATCCATTGTGGGCGTGTCGATACCGTCGTTCATCATGGGCGCGCTGATGCAGTATTTTATCGCGCTGAAGTTGGGCGCGGCGGTGACCGGCACAGCTTTCGCGTTTTTAAAGCTGCCGGTTATCGGCTTTACCACCGGCAAGCATAAGATATTGCCGGCCATCGCGCTGGGCTTTGGGTCGCTGGCCACGCTGGCCCGTTTGACGCGCACCAGCATGCTGGACGTGCTCAGCCAGGATTATATCAAGACCGCCAAGGCCAAGGGTCTCTCCAGCGCCGCCATCACATGGCGCCACGCGCTGCGCAACGCGCTGCTGCAGGTGGTCACCGTGCTGGGTCCCATCGCCGCCGCCGTACTGACCGGCGCATTCGTCGTCGAGAACATCTTTAACATTCCCGGCATGGGCAAGTTTTTTGTCCAGTCGGTGGGCGTGCGGGATTATTCGATGATAGCCGGCACCACTGTGTTTTACGGCGCGTTCCTGGTGGTGGCCAATCTTCTGGTTGATATCGCATACGGCGTCATCGATCCCCGTATTCGGCTGTCGGCCAGCGCGAAGGGGTGACAACGATGAGTGAAGAAGTAAGAAAAATTGATCCCGCCATGTTTGAAACCATCGGCGCCGACGCCCAGGCGCGGGAGGCGATTTCCCGCCCCAGTATTGGCTATTTTAAGGATGCCATGCGCCGCCTGGGCCACAACCCCACCGCCGTGGTCTGTGCGGGCCTACTGGTGTTTATTTTGCTGGGAGCCATCTTTTTCCCCATTCTGTCTCCGTATACGATGGAGCAACAGGATGTGGTCAACAACCTGGCCGGCTTCATGACCCGGGACGCCCAGGGCGGGCTGCATATCTTTGGCACCGATGAGCTGGGCCGGGACGTGTTTACCCGCGTCTGGTCGGGCGCGCGCGTGTCGCTGACCATCGCCGTGACGGCGGTGTTTGTCAACTTCATCATCGGCGGCATCTACGGCGCACTGTCGGGCTTCTACGGCGGCATGGTCGATAACGTCATGCAGCGCATTGTCGAAGTCATCATCGGTATTCCGTACCTGATCATCGTCATTCTGATGATGGTCATCATGCCCCAGGGTGTCGTGACGATGATTGTGGCCTACGCCACAGTGGGCTGGACCGGCATGGCCCGGCTGGTGCGCGGCCAGGTGATACAGCTCAAAGAGAACGAATACGTGCTGGCCGCCAGAATTATGGGCGCCAGCGCCAGCCGCATCAACCTGCGCCATCTGCTGCCCAACATCCTGTCGGTGGTCATCGTCAACATTACACTGGCCATCCCCAGCGCGATATTTACCGAGTCATTCCTAAGCTTCATCGGCCTGGGCGTGCCCATCCCGCAGGCAAGCTGGGGCACGCTGGCTTCGGACGGCGTGCGTATCTTCCAGCAGCACCCGCATGTGCTTATCGTTCCCGCTATCTTTATCAGCGTTACCATGCTGTCCTTCAATCTGCTGGGCGATGCTCTGCGTGACGCATTTGACCCCAGGCTTAGAAAGTAGGTGCAACATGGCAGAGAAGATTTTAACAGTAGAGAACCTGCAGGTGTCTTTTGACACCTATGCCGGTGAGGTGCAGGCGGTACGCGGCGTATCGTTTTACCTGGACCAGGGCGAAGTGCTGGCCATCGTAGGCGAATCGGGCTGCGGCAAATCGGTCACCGCCCAGACGCTGATGCGTTTAAACCCCACGCCGCCGGCCCGTATCAAGGGCGGCAACGTCTGGTTTGACGGCAAAGATATTCTGGCCATCAGCGAACGGGAGATGCGCAAAGTGCGCGGCGGCCAAATCGCCATGATCTTCCAGGACCCGATGACATCGCTAAACCCGACGATGACGGTGGGCAATCAAATTGCCGAAATATTGAAGCAGCACCAGCGGCTGATGCCGGGCCAGACAAAAGAAAAGGTGGTTAAACTGCTGGAGAAGGTGCGCATTCCCAACGTGGAGCGGCGCATTCGCCAGTATCCGCATGAATATTCCGGCGGCATGCGCCAGCGCGCCATGATCGCCATGGCACTGGCTTGCGAACCTAAGCTGCTTATCGCAGACGAACCCACCACGGCGCTGGACGTAACCATCCAGGCGCAGATACTGGAGCTGATGAGGGAATTGCAGGCCGAAACAAATGCGTCGCTTATCCTCATTACCCATGACTTGGGCGTGGTGGCCTCCATCGCCCACCGCGTGGCCGTCATGTACGCCGGGCGCATTGTTGAGACCGGCATGCTGGACGATATTTTCTATCGTCCGTCCCACCCGTATACCTGGGGCCTGCTGGAAGCCCGCCCCCGTATGGATCACGACAGGAAAGAGCAGCTGCTGTCCATTGAGGGCACGCCGCCGGATCTTCTGCTGCCACCTAAGGGCTGTAGTTTCGCCGATCGCTGCACCCATTGCATGCGTATTTGCAAAGAAGAGTATCCGCCGGAATATGACCTGGGCAACGGCCATATCAGCGCCTGCTGGCTGCATCACCCGGATGCCTTCAAGCCGGAGCGGCTGACGAAGGGAAGGTGACACAGCGATGCAGAAGGAAGTTTTGATTCGGTGCAAGGATCTTTCCAAGCACTTTGTAGTGGGCCGTAAGCAAGTGCTCAAGGCCGTCAACGGCATCAATTTGGAAGTATACAGGGGCGAGACGCTGGGCCTGGTGGGTGAGTCGGGCTGCGGTAAGTCCACGCTGGGCCGCGTGCTGTCCCGCATTTACCAGCCTTCCAGCGGCAGCTACCAATACGAGGGCCAAGAGGTTTCCCGCGTACG
Source organism: Eubacteriales bacterium (assembly GCA_028709505.1). Lineage (GTDB taxonomy): Bacteria > Bacillota > Clostridia > Christensenellales > UMGS416 > STF2-111. The sequence continues at coordinate 709 of JAQVWW010000036.1, read as the reverse complement.
CGGACGCAATGTGCTGGCCTTTGCCAAAAAGCTGCAGATGGTGTTTCAAGATCCCTACGCGTCGTTAAACCCGCGCATGACGGTGGGCAACATCATCGGCGAGGGCATCGACATCCACAAAATGTATACCGGAGAGGCGCGCAACCGGCGCATTTATGAGCTGCTGGAGCTGGTGGGCCTAAACGCCGAACATGCCAACCGCTTCCCCCACGAGTTCTCGGGCGGGCAGCGCCAGCGTATCGTCATCGCCCGCGCACTGGCCATCGAGCCCGAATGCATCATCTGCGACGAGCCCATTTCGGCGCTGGACGTATCCATTCAGGCGCAGATTATCAACCTGCTCAAACGGTTGCAGAACGAGATGAGCCTGACCTATCTGTTCATCGCCCACGATTTGAACGTGGTGAAATACATTTCGGACCGTGTGGCCGTGATGTACCTGGGCTATGTGGTTGAGATTTCGCCCAGCGCCAGACTCTACACCGACCCGCTGCACCCGTACACAAAGGCGTTGCTGTCGGCCATACCGATGCCGGACCCCGAGCTGGAGCGCAAAAAACAGCGCATTATGCTGGCTGGCGACGTACCTTCGCCCATTGATTTGCCGCCGGGCTGCGTGTTCGCTTCGCGCTGCCCCTACGTTACCGACGCCTGTCGCAAGGAGATGCCCCGGCTGGTGGATGCCGGCAACGATCACCAGGTGGCCTGC
>JAQVWW010000035.1 GCA_028709505.1 Eubacteriales bacterium | reverse complement strand
CGCGGCGGCCGTTGTCGATCAGCGCGTCGACGGCCTCCTGCAGCATGCGCTTTTCGTTGCGCACGCTGATGTCCGGCGCGCCCAGCTCCAACAGCTTCTTTAAGCGGTTGTTGCGGTTGAGCACGCGGCGGTATAAATCGTTCATATCGGCGGTGGCAAAGCGGCCGCCGTCCAGCTGCACCATCGGCCGGATTTCCGGCGGGATGACCGGCAGCACGTCCAATATCATCCAATCAGGCTTGTTGCCCGACGTGCGAAAGGCCTCGGCCACCTCCAGGCGCTTGATGGCCCGGGCGCGCTTCTGGCCGGTGAATTCGTCGATTTCGGTGCGCAGCTCTTTGACCATCTTTTCCAAATCGATGGCCTTGAGCAGCACCTTGACCGCCTCGGCGCCCATGCCGGCCTTAAAGGTGTCGCCATAGGTGTCGCGGGCCTCACGGTATTCGCGGTCGGTCAGCAGCTGCTTATAGGACAGCGCCGTATCGCCGGCGTCGGTCACCACGTAGGAGGCGAAGTACAGCACGCGCTCCAGCAATCGCGGCGACATATCCAGCAACAGCCCCATCCGGGAAGGAATGGCACGGAAATACCAGATGTGCGACACCGGCGCGGCCAGCGTGATGTGGCCCATGCGCTCGCGGCGCACCTTGGCACGCGTCACTTCCACGCCGCACTTATCGCAGATGATGCCCTTATAGCGGATGCGCTTATATTTGCCGCAGTGGCACTCCCAGTCGCGCATGGGCCCGAAAATGCGTTCGCAAAACAAGCCGTCGCGCTCGGGCTTGAGCGTGCGGTAGTTGATGGTTTCAGGCTTTTTCACTTCGCCAAAGGACCATTCCAATATCTTTTCGGGCGATGCCAAACCGATCTTCATGGAATCAAAGTTGTCCAGGTTAAAGACTACTTTGCTGTTGATTTTGTTTGCGTTGTCTACTCTGTGTTCCATCATCGGCAATACCCCTTATTCGTCGTTGTCATCAGCGGGAATATCCAGCCCCAGATCCGAAAGCAAGTTGTTCTCACCCAAATCGAATTCGCCGCTGACCACGCTGTCGATGTTGTCCAGCGCATCCAGCAGGGTCTCCTCGCCGGTGACCACCTCGCCGGTGACCGCCTCGCCGCCCGGTACATCCTGCGCGGCATAGTCGGCGGCGGTATCCTCGCTCTTGCGGCGGGGCTGCGCCGGGTAGCCGTCGTCCAACTCGCGGATTTCCAGCTCCTCGCCTTCCTCGCCCAGCACCTTGACATCCAGTGCCAGCGACTGCATCTCTTTGATGAGCACCTTGAAGGACTCGGGAATGCCCGGCTCGGGGATGTTTTCGCCCTTGACGATGGCCTCGTAGGTTTTGACGCGGCCCACCACGTCGTCGGACTTGACGGTCAGGATCTCCTGCAGCGTATAGGCGGCGCCATAGGCTTCCAGCGCCCAGACTTCCATCTCGCCGAAGCGCTGGCCGCCGAACTGCACCTTGCCGCCCAGCGGCTGCTGCGTAACCAGCGAGTAGGGGCCGGTGGAGCGGGCGTGAATCTTATCATCCACCAGGTGAATGAGCTTGAGCATATACATATACCCTACGGTTACCGGGTTTTCAAACTCTTCGCCGGTACGTCCGTCGTACAGCACCGTCTTGCCGTCGCCGCGGAAGCCGTTGTCCTCCAGCAGCTGCTGGATATCCTCCTCGATGGCGCCGTCAAACACCGGCGTGGCCACATGCCACCCCAGCGCCCTGGCCACCAGGCCCAGGTGCACTTCGAGCACCTGCCCGATGTTCATGCGCGACGGAACGCCCAGCGGGTTTAATACGATCTGCAGCGGCGTGCCGTCAGGCAGGAAGGGCATGTCCTCTTCGGGCAGTACCTGTGAGATAACGCCCTTGTTGCCGTGGCGGCCGGCCATCTTGTCGCCCACCTGCACCTTGCGGCGCTGGGCGATATACACGCGTACCATTTCGTTAACGCCCGGGGGCAGCTCGTCGTGGTTCTCGCGGTTAAATGTCTTCACGTCCACAACGATACCCTGCTCGCCGTGGGGCAGCTTCAGCGACGTGTCCCGCACTTCGCGGGCCTTCTCGCCAAAGATGGCGCGCAGCAGCTTCTCCTCGGGATTGAGCTCCGTCTCGCCCTTGGGCGTAACCTTGCCCACCAGGATGTCGCCCGAGTGCACTTCGGCGCCCACGCGGATGATGCCACGCTCGTTTAGGTCTTTTAAGGCGTCCTCGCCCACGTTGGGAATTTCCCGCGTGATTTCCTCGGGCCCCAGCTTCGTATCGCGGGACTCCAGCTCGTATTCCTCGATGTGGATAGACGTGAACACATCCTCCTTGACCAGCCGTTCGCTGATGAGGATGGCGTCCTCGTAGTTATATCCTTCCCACGCCATAAAGCCGATGAGAATGTTGCGGCCCAGCGCCAGCTCGCCCTGGTCCACCGAAGGGCCGTCGGCCAGCACCATGCCCTTTATCACCCGTTGGCCCTTCTTGACGATGGGCTTTTGGTTGACGCAGGTACCCTGGTTGGAGCGCAGGAATTTCAGCAGCGAATAGTGATCCAACTGACCGGCGTCATTGCGCACGGCGATGTGGTCGGCCGAGACCTTCTCGACCACGCCGGATTCCCGAGCCAATATGCACACGCCCGAATCGCGGGCGGCGCGGAATTCCATGCCGGTGCCGATGATGGGCGCCTCGGTCTTTAAAAGCGGCACCGCCTGGCGCTGCATGTTCGAGCCCATCAGCGCCCGCGACGCGTCGTCGTTCTCCAAAAACGGTATCATGGCCGTGGCCACCGACACCACCTGCTTGGGCGAGACATCCATGTAATCGATGGCTTCCTGCCGGGCCTCGATGATGTCCTTATAGGCGCGAGCCGACACGCGTTCGTTTAAAAAATGGCCGGCTTCATCGGTAGGCTCGTTGGCCTGGGCAATGATGTACTGATCCTCCTCGTCGGCGGTCATGTACTTGATTTCGTCGGTGACGACGCCGCGCTCTTTATCCACCTTGCGGTAGGGCGACTCGATAAAGCCGTACTCGTTGATGCGCGCATAGATGGACAGCGAGCCGATAAGGCCGATGTTGGGGCCTTCCGGCGTCTCGATGGGGCACATGCGCCCGTAGTGCGAGTGGTGCACGTCGCGCACGTCGAACGTGGCGCGGTCGCGGTTTAGGCCGCCGGGACCCAGCGCCGACAGGCGCCGTTTGTTGGTCAGCTCAGCCAGTGGGTTGGTCTGATCCATAAAGTGCGACAGCTGCGAGCTGCCGAAAAACTCTTTGATGGCGGCGGTGACCGGCCGGATGTTGATCAGCGATTGCGGCGTCAGCTTATCCGGGTCCTGTATGGCCATGCGCTCTTTGACGACGCGCTCCAGCCGGGCCAGGCCGATGCGGATTTGGTTCTGCAGCAGCTCGCCCACCGAGCGGACGCGGCGGCTGCCCAGGTGATCGATATCGTCGATGCGGCCCACGCCGTAGAACAGGCCCACCATATAGCTGATGGCGGCCAGAATATCGTCGGGATAAACGTATTTGGGCACCAGGTTGTCGATGTTGGCCTGCAAAGACTCTTTTAGCGCGTCCCTGTCGTCGCCGGCTTCGGCGATGATGGCCTTGAGCATCGGGCCGTGCACTTTTTCGTTCAGGCCCAGCTGCCGGGCGCTTAAGCCCAGCGGCGCAAGGTAGCCTTCGGCGTCGACAAAGTTGTTGCCCAGCACGCGCAGCGTACGCGATTCCAGCGCCACATCCACCGAGCTTATGCCGGCGTTCTGGATGTCCCAGGCCATGTCGCGGGAAATGCGTTCGCCGGCCTTGACCAGCACTTCGCCGGTGTCCGGGTGGACGATGTCGGCGGCGGCGTTCTGGTGCATGATGCGCAGCGCCAGCGACAGCTTCTTATTGAGCTTATAGCGCCCCACGCGGGCCAAATCGTACCGGCGGGCGTCAAAAAACAGCGAGTTGAGCAGCGACCGGGCGCTCTCGACCACCGGCGGTTCGCCGGGGCGCAGGCGATGGTAGATCTCCAGCAGACCCGAATTTTCGTCCTTGGCGCTGTCGCGTTCCATCGTCGCCAGCAGATGCTCTTCTTCGCCCAAAAGCTCGGTAATCTGCGCGTCGGTGCCGTAGCCCAGCGCGCGGATGAGCACCGTGGCCGGCAGTTTACGCGTACGATCAATGCGCACCCACAGCACGCTGTTGCTGTCGGTCTCAAATTCCAGCCAGGCGCCGCGGTTGGGAATGATGGTGGCCGAATACAGCGGCATCCCGTTTTTGTCCATCGTCTCGCTGTATACAGCGCCGGGCGAACGCACCAGCTGTGAGACGATGACGCGCTCGGCGCCGTTGATAATAAAAGTACCTTGATCGGTCATCAGCGGAAAGTCGCCCATGAAGACTTCTTGTTCCTGCACCTCGCCGGTGGTCCGGTTTACCAGCCGCACTTTCACCTTCAGCGGCGTGGCATAGGTGACGTCGCGCTCCTTACACTCCACCACGCTGTACTTAGGCTCCCGTTCCACACGGTAATCGACCAGTTCCAGGCTGAGCGTATCGTTGTAATCGGTGATGGGCGAGATATCGTTTAGGGCCTCGCGCAGCCCCTGCTTGATAAAGTGCTCGTAGGAATCCTTTTGAACGGCAATCAGGTTCGGCGGATCCAAGACCTCATTGATTTGACCAAAGCTCATGCGGGTGCGTTGTCCGGTGTCCATCGGCTTGACCTTGACTGCGTGCGCCATGTAATAAATCACCCCTGAAAAAAATTTTATGTGTACGGTAAAACGCCATGCTTGACTTTTCAAGCCCAGTGTATACTATAGATACCAGAGCGGTTCGCTATCTGGAATGATGCCCATAAAGCCGTATGGAAATACTTTTGACGTGGAAAAAAAGGCATATATCCATACGCATGGCATATCACCCCACCTTAATGCATCTACTGATATTAACACAGCTGTCAATCTCTGTCAAGAAAAAATTGCGTGCCCCGGCGGCGAGGTCTTGTTTTTTGGGCCTGTTTTTGTCTTATCCGGCATAAAGGCGATGTTTTTGCCTGTTGTTGCGGGTTTTGCCGCCGGGTGCCTTGCCCGCACGCGAATTTTTACTTATAATCATGGCGTAAGCCGATAGAAAAGGAGAACAAAACTGTGCAAATACTGGTATACAACACGCCGCAGGAATGGGCGACCGCTGCCGCCGAACAGGTACAGGGTGTTTTGAGCAGCAAGCCCAGGCCCGTACTGATGCTGCCCACCGGCTCCACACCCATCGCGCTGTATGCGGAGCTGGTGCGCCGCTATCAGGCCGGTGAGCTTTCGATGGCCCACGCGCTGTCGTTTAACCTGGACGAGTATGTGGGCCTGTCGATTGACGACGACCAGAGCTACCACTACTTCATGCGTCATCACCTGTTTGACCACGTGGACATCCGCCCCGAGAACACGCATCTGCCCGACCCGACGCTGCCGCCCGACGAAGCCTGCCGCGCCTACAACGCGCTGTACGATCAGTACGGCCCGGCGGACATTGCGCTGCTGGGCCTGGGCCACAACGGACACATCGGCTTTAACGAGCCGGGCACGCCCTTTACCAACCGCACCGCGGTTATTCCGCTTAGCGCCAGCACGTTGGAGGCCAACGGCCGACTTTTTGGCGATCGTACCGACATGCCCACGTCGGCGCTGTCGGTGGGGCCGTCGATGATCCTGGAATCGCGCCGTGTGCTGATGCTGGTCAAGGGGCAGGACAAGGCTTCCATCCTCAAGACCATTCTGACTCACCCCGTCACCGAGGACATCCCCGGCACGGTGCTGCAGCGCCACCCGGATTTGGTGGTCATCGCCGATACCGCCGCCGCATCGCTGCTCTAGAAGCGGCGGATTCACAGGCAGTAATTAGAACAGCCGCCGGCCCATGCTATCCCATGGGCGGCGGCTGTTTCTGTGTGCAGCTTTTTCCACTGTAATGGCAGGCGATGCCCAGAAGGGCAGCTGCTGAAGAACCGCTAAAATAGTGCAAGCAGCGGTGTTTTGACGCCGAGAGGGACAGCAGCCGAAAAGCTACCAAAATAACACCGGCGGCATTGTTTTGATGCCGAAGGGGACAGAGGACTTCCGATTCTCCCCCTTCTGTCTCCCGCGGCGCTCCCGCTGGTACCCCTTAAAACGGCCGCTGCGCGGAGCGTGGGGGGGAAGCGGCGTTGCCCTTGGGCGCAATTCACAGGGGAATAGAACCGTATCGGTGCTATGGAATGGCTTTTTATGGGGGGTGATGTTGATATAGCTAAAATAGGCTCCTAATTAGCTTTTAAGTTTAATAAAACATACACCTTGCAAACTCTCTGCACTTCCGTGACAGGGATCCGCAAGGGATGCATCCCTTACGCGGGGGGTTGGGGGCGGTGCCCCCAAAAAGACAGGTTGGCAGAACTCTCCCGCTACAGCCTGCCTATGCGCCTTACCCATCCCATCCATCCCCACAATAGGGATCCGCAAGGAACGCGTCCTTTGCGCGGGGGATTGGGGGCAGATCCCTCAAAACAGGCCGGCCGGCTGCTCCTGCCACAGCCCGCTCATACGAATTCCCCCTCCCTTCCCATCCCACAACAGGCCACCGCAAGGAGCGCGTCCTTTGCGCAAGGGATTAGGAGCAGATCCCCCAAAACAGGTTAGTTGCACACCTTACCGCCTATCCGGCGTCCGGCGGGCATTCCCACACGATGCCCAGCGTGCCCAACCCCAGGTGGATGCCCAATATGGGCCCCAGCGGACGCAGCGAAATTTCGGCGGCCGGCCATCCTTTTTTCAGCTCCTGATGGATGAGCTGCGCCGTCTTTTCCTCGTTGATGTGGTGTACCGTCAGCCGCGCCGCCTGTTGGGGCACGGCCTGGGCCATCTTGCGTATCTGCTCGTAGCGGCCCCGGGCGGTGCCCACCGCCACGACGCTGCCGTCCACGCAGCCCAGCAGCGGGCGCACGTTTAAGATGGTGCCCACCGATTGGCGCACCACGCCCAGCCGGCCGCTGCGCCGCAGCGGGCCCATGTCGCTGACCGAAAAGACGATGCCCACGCGGCTGCGCAGCCGCTGCAGTCGCTCTACGACGGCGTCCAGTTCCATGCCCTTATCGATCATCCGCGTCGCCGCCTGCACCAGATAGCGCAGCCCGCCGGCGGTGGACAGCGAATCCACCAGGCGCACCCGGTCGGGATCGGTGTTGCGGGCGGCCATCGACGCGCTGCTGTATGTGCCGCTCAGGCGCGAAGAGATGGTGATGCACAGCACGTCGTAGCCTTTGGCCAGCAGCTCCTCAAAAGTGCTCATGAACACCGTCATCGTCGTCTGCGACGTCTTTAAGTCGCCACCGTTGCGGATAAGCTCCTCGTAAGCGCCGTTGCAGTCGGCATAGACTTCGTGATACTGGCGGCCGTCCACCGTATAGGACATGGGCGCAATGAACACGCCCAGCTGCCGCGCTTCGTGCCGGGTCAGGTATGCGGTGCTGTCGGTAACAATGGCGATCATTGGCTTTTCTCCCCTATTTTCCTGAATTTATCATACCGGCGCTGCAGCAGCTGTTGCGTTGGCAGCGCCGCATAGCGCGCCACGGTCTGCTCCAGCGCCGCGCCCAGCGCCGCGTACACGTGCGCAAAATCGCCGCCCCGCTCGTCAAAGATACGGTCGGCCACGCCCAGCCCTTTTAAGTCCTGGGCGGTAAGCTTTAAGCATTCGCTGGCTTCTTTGGTTTTGGAGGCGTCCTTCCACAGGATGCTGGCGCAGCCCTCGGGCGATATGACCGAATAGACGGCGTTCTCCAGCATCCATAGCTCGTCGGCCACCGCCAGCGCCAGCGCGCCGCCGCTGCCGCCTTCGCCGATAAGCACGCTGATGATCGGCGTCTTGAGTGCCATCATCTCCATCAGGTTCTCGGCGATGGCCTGGCCCTGCCCGCGCTCCTCGGCGCCGATGCCGCAAAAAGCGCCGGCCGTATCCACCAGGCAAATGACCGGGCGATGAAATTTTTCGGCCAGCTTCATCTGTCTTAAGGCCTTGCGGTACCCCTCGGGATGGGCCGAACCGAAGTTGCGGCGGATTTTCTCTTTGGTGTCCCGCCCCTTTTCCAGCGCGATGAC
>JAQVWW010000034.1 GCA_028709505.1 Eubacteriales bacterium | reverse complement strand
ACGGAGGACAAGGGGGGATTCCGATTTTCCCCCTTATGTCCCCCTCGGCGCCCCCCTATAACCCCCTTAAAACGGCCACTGCGTGGGGCGTGGAAGGAAGGGGCTACGTTGTCCTGGGGCGCACATCAAGAGAGCAGTACGAAAGCGTTTGTGCTGGGGAAGGGCTTTTTGCGGGGCGGATGGCAGGCGGTGCTTGCAAACAGCTTGTTTTAAGCTGAAATGATATCGTCTTGTCAGGCAGCTGGGCACTTGTCGGTAACGGAGGAATTGTCGGGCCGGGCAGTCGTTTCAGCCGTCGGGCTGTTGGCGTGAGCCGATGAAAGCGTGATGGTGGGGCTATACCGGAAAGATAGCGACCGGAGAACTGCCTAAATAGAACAGGCATAGTTGTTTTATGCCAAGGAGGACAAGGGGGGATTCCGATTTCCCCCCTTATGTCCCCCTCGGCGCTCCCCCTATAACCCCCTTAAAACGGCCACTGCGTGGGGCGTGGGGGGAAGGGGCTGCGTTGTCCTTGGGCGCACCTGAAGAAAGCAGTAATAAAGCCTTCGTGCTGGGGAGGGGCCGCGTTGTCCTGGGGCGCACATCCAGGGAGCAGTACTAAAGCCTTTGTGCTGGGGAAGGGCTTTTTGCGGGGCAGGTGGCTGCCCACGGGCTGATGAAACGATGTTGATGCGATTGTATCGGGAGACAGTGGTTGGAAAGCTGCCCCAATAGCGCAGACACAGTTGTTTTATGCCAAGGAGGACAAGGGGGGATTCCGATTTCCCCCCTTATGTCCCCCTCGGCGCTCCCCCTATAACCCCCTTAAAACGGCCACTGCGTGGGGCGCGGAAGGGAGGGGCTGCGTTGTCCTTGGGCGCACATCCAGGGAGCAGTACGAAAGCATTCATGCTGGGGAAGAACTTTTTGCGGGGCGGGTTGTAGACGGTGTTTTTGCGGCATTGCCACGCTGCTTAAGGCATATTTGCCCAATCCCGACGCATATCGGCGCTGGCTGGAGAACCAGGGCGGCGCGCTACAAGGCAGCGTGGTTGTGGAGAGATAGCCGAGCGGACGCGACTGCATGGCCGGGTAATTGTTTCAGCCATCGGATTATCGCCCAAGCCGATAAAACGATGTGGGGCTGTGTCCGGAAGAATGCAGCCGGAGAGCAGCCTAAATGCGGCTCATGGTGCAAGAAGACGCCCATGGGCGTCTTCTTTGATTATGGTAAAGTAAAGAAGCCGCGCTTGCTGCGCTACGGCATCGGCAGTTCCAGGCATTTGGGTGCTTCACCGTCGTAGACAAGAGATTCGTTGGCCAGCGCGCCGGCGGCCTGCCCGGCGGCAATATGCCCGGCCAGCGTCTCGTAGGCGTCGGCGGCCTGAGCGCCTACCGAAAGGGCGCCGCCGCATAGCAGCAGATTGTCGTAGGGCAAGGAGATGAGGCACTGGGGGCTGAGCGAATGGGCTACTTCGTCGACGGTACAGCAAGCCACCTCGTCGCTGCGGCAAAAGGCATCCCGCCGCACCGCCCGGCCAACGATGTGGCAGGGGTTTAAGCGCACCGGGCTGGGCGCGCAATCGATGAGATACAGCCCCTGCCAGCCCGCCGCGCGGTTGCGCAAAAAGCGCAGAGCGTCGTCCAACTGGTCGGTCAAGCTCCGGCGCAGCGCCCAATTGTCCAGCGGTTCATCGTCGCTTACGTGCACGGCGCAGGCCTGCAGCATGGCCGTATTGCCCCGGGGCAGCGGCGTCACCGACGGCAGCAAACGCCGCAGAGGCGTATGGCCGGGCAGCACCTCGCGCTCAAAAGGCTCGCTTAAGTCAAAAAACGTGCTTTGGCTATAAATGGCGGCCATGCGCGTATCCATGCCGCCCACGCGGGCGCGCAGCGTATACCAGCCGCCCTGGGGCCGCAGCGGCGCGGCGCCGGCCCTGCGCGAAAGCAGCGCGTCGTCGGACGCGTCGATAAACGCCCAGGCCCGCAGCTTTTCCAGCCCGGCATCGCTGCAAATTTTGATGCTGCGCAGCCGCGTGTCGTCGGTTCTGACCGACAGCAGCCGCACATTGCCGCGTGTGGCAATCTCCATGCGCTGAGCCTCGGCGGCCAGCACGCGCTCGGCCTGGTAAGGCTCGTAATACGTATAGCCCCAGGCCGATAAAAACAGCGCCGACAGCTCGTCAAACAGCGGATGCCGCGTAAAATGCCCGCCGCGGTTGGCGTAGCCGCACGTAAACGCGCCGCCCAGCCACGGCGTTTCGCACAGCCACAGCACCGACGCGCCCATCAGCACCGCCTCGGATGCGGCGGCCAGCGCCGACGGCCCGGCGCCGTATACGATGATATCATACTCCCGCTGCGTCATAAGCTTCCCTTCATCTGGTAAGATGGTCATATTATAGCAAATCCGCCGTCGCTGCGCCAACCGTCCGCCGTAAAAACCGTTCATTTCACATTTTTTCCCATCGGTTTTGCCGGCGCTAGGAAAACCGCTGCCGACGCGCTATAATAGGGGACGAACCATCAACGGGAGGACAATATGAAGCTAGGTATCGTAGGCTTGCCCAACGTGGGCAAGAGCACGCTGTTTAATGCCATCACCAAGGCCGGGGCGCAGGCCGCCAACTATCCCTTTTGCACGATAGAGCCCAACGTGGGCGTCGTGGACGTGCCCGACCCGCGGCTGGACGCGCTGGCGCAGATCTATAACCCCAAGCAGGTGACGCCGGCGGTAGTGGAGTTTGTCGATATTGCCGGGCTTGTGCGCGGCGCCAGCCGCGGCGAGGGGCTGGGCAACCAGTTTTTGTCCCATATCCGCGAGGTGGACGCCATCGTGCAGGTGGTGCGTTGTTTTCAGGACGGCAACATCACGCACGTAGACGGCAGCGTCGACGCGCTGCGCGACGCCGAGACCATCGCGCTGGAGCTGATTTTCGCCGATATGCAGACGGTGGAAAAGCGTATTGCCCGTACCGGCAAAGCGGCCAAGTCCGGCGAACGTAAGCTCTTTGACGAGGTGCAGGCGCTGCAGGAAATCTACCAGGCGCTGGAGCAGGGCATCCCCGCCCGCGGCCAGGACGCCGACGGCGACAAGCCGGAGCTGATGCGGGAGATGTGCCTGCTGACGCTAAAGCCCGTCATCTACGCCGCCAACGTCAGCGAAGGCGATATCTCAAAGCCCGAGGACAGCATCCCCTTTGTGCCGCAGCTGAAGGCGCAGGCGCACAAGGAGGGCGCCGACGTTGTGGTGGTGTCGGCCCGTATCGAGGAGGAGATCGCCGAGATGGACGCCGAGGAAGGGCGAATGTTTTTGCAGGAGCTGGGCCTTGCGCAGTCGGGGCTGGATAGATTGGTGGACAAATGCTATGGGCTGCTGGGGCTTATCAGCTACCTGACCGCCGGCGAAAAGGAGGTGCGCGCCTGGACCATCCAGCGGGGCACCAAGGCTCCCCAGGCCGCCGGAAAAATCCATTCGGATTTTGAGAAGGGCTTTATTCGCTGCGAGACGGTGTCCTTTGACCAGCTGATGGCCTGCGGCTCCTTCAACGCCGCCAAGGAAAAGGGGCTGGTGCGCAGCGAGGGCAAGGAGTACGTGATGCAAGACGGCGACGTGGTTCTGTTCCGGTTTAACGTATAATAAAAAAAGCCCGCTGGGGATGCCGGCGGGCTTTTTTTGTGGGCGGCCGGCCGCCGCCGCGGCACTGGCCATGCGCGTATCAGCTTAAAAATATTTGGAAGTTCTTATGAAAAATATGCTTGAATTTGGTATATTTTTGTGATATTTTATTGTTATAGAGAAAACAATAGCGAGTTTCTATTGCCGTTATTGAGCTTAGCGCAATTTGGCCGGCACAGCCATAGGAGGACGGATATGGACGGGAACGATGCCATGATACAGGTGGAGCACATCTCAAAGCAGTATAAGGAAGGCCTGGTGCTGGACGACGTCACGTTCAGCTGCGCCGCCGGCAAAATCTGCGGCATCGTCGGCAAAAACGGCTCGGGCAAGAGCATGCTCTTTAAGGTGATTGCCGGCTTTGTGCGGCCGACGGCGGGGACGGTGCGCGTGGCCGGCAAGGTCGTCGGCCGGGACGTGGACTTTCCCGACGATATGGGCGTCATCATCGAAACACCCGGCGCCATTCCTTATTACAGCGGGTTTAAAAACTTAAAACTGCTGGCGCAGCTGCGCGACCGCATCGGCAACCTGGATATCGAGAAGGCCATGCAGACGGTAGGGCTGGATCCGAAGAACAAAAAGGCCGTCTCCAAATATTCGCTGGGCATGAAGCAGCGGCTGGGCATCGCCCAGGCCATCATGGAGAACCCCGCCATCCTGATACTGGACGAGCCGATGAACGGGCTGGATAAAACGGGCATCGCCCAGATGCGGCTGCTGTTCAGGCAGATGGCCGACGACGGCAGGACCATTTTGCTGACCAGCCACAACAACGAGGACATCGCGGCGCTGTGCGACAGCGTCTACGAGATGGATAACGGCAGGCTGACCTTCCTGCCCGGCGCGGCAGGATAGCGCCGGGTGATCACGCTATAAACGCGATGCGCGCCGCAGCGCAGCCGCCGCCCGCCGCCAATGGCGCCGTTGACGACCGGACGCCGCGGCTAACCTGGCGCCGCCGTGTTTATTTATTAAAGGAAAGGCGGAACACACATGAAAAAGAAACTGCTCGTAACTTGCGTGCTGGCGGTGGTGCTGGTGATGGGGACGCTCGTCGCCCAAGGCGCGGCCACCGCTACCTTCGGCGGGACCATTGGGGCGCCCGGCGACGCGGTTTATTCCGGGAATGCATACCGCAGTTTAACCGTAAATAAAACCAGCCAGGTGACCATATCGACGAACTCAACCAACCAGAACGCCCGCGTCTGGGCCTATTATGGGTCTACTTTGGCTTCAGGAGCGGCGACGATGCGCACCGGCACCAAGGCGGTGACGTATACATCGAGCTACCTGACGACAACCGGGAACTACCGCGCCCGCGTGATGAACGACGACACCGGCGGGTGGACCGGCGTGACCGTATCGGGAACCTACAAGACGTTCGATTAAACCCGGCCGCGGGGCAGAGCGCTGCCTGCCCCGCCTTTTTTTGGCGCGACGGAGGGACATAGCTTGAAAAAGAGGATGGGAAACGCGCTGTGGTATCTGGCGCTGGCGCTGCTGCTGGCCGGCTGCCAGGCCGTGCCGCCGGGGCAGCCCTGGGAGCTGACGGCCGACGGGCAGCCGCTGCCGCCGCAGCAGCAGCTGGAGCGGGTGACGGTGGGGCAACTGCTGCAACAGCGGGAGCGGATTCAGCTAAGCCGCGAAGGCCATATGGGCACCGTCTCCATCGACGCGACGCCCTATATTCTGGCCAAACCCGGCGCCGTATGCAGTTTGCCCAGCGTGCAGCGGCACCGCTGGGAGGTCAAGCCGGTGCTTAGCCTGCTCTTTGGCGAACATGCGCAGCAGGCCGAGGACATTGGAGCCGAAAAGTTTATTCATAACCCACGCGGCACGTTTTATGTATGGGATTGGTTGCTCTTGCAGTGTGATTATGGTGAAGCTTTTGGCGTACCTGATGTGAATGAGGACGCGATAATGCTGAATGTATCCCAACCGGAGTACAGTAAAATTTTTTTGACAAGGGGCATGTACGGCGCGGACTATGAGCCGGAGTTTTCCGGTCAGCAGGAAATATACGCCCAAGGCATCTATGGCGGCGAAGATATAGACTGGGCGGCTTGCGCCGAGCAGATGGGCTTCACCGTAGACGATGCGCTGGCGGCCATAAAGCGGGCGTATACCGACGAGGACTGCCTGCATTACAGCGATTTTGTCGGATACCGTGTGCAGGCATATCGCTTTTATGGCACGTTGGACGGCAAGGGGTTTGATGAAAAATTTTACTATTTTGATGCCGTGGAGTCGGTGGACGGCATCGGGCTGATCAGCGACTATAAAGCGCCCTTTTACACGACGGAATCGGTGTTCTTGGTGGACCGGGACGGCGTGCAGTTCATGTTTTTGCAGGGCAGCGACATCATCGAACGTGCCGCGCCGGATATGCCGGTGTTGAGCGCCCGGGCGGCGGCGGGCATCGCGCTGGATCAGATTGACCGCGTCAGCGTGGCCGCCCCCGACGCCTGCGGCACGCCGTACACCCAGATGACTTTCGGCTACTACCCGGTGGAGCTGGCCGGAGGCTCGCCGTTCTATCAGGCGCAGCTGATCCCGGTATGGCTGGTGAAGCAGGCGGATGACGAAGCCGGCGGCAACTGGCGGACAGCCGTAATGATACACGCCGGTACCGGCGAAGTGCTCAATTAAGGAGGAGGGTATGCGCTATTTACGCGTGATCGGGAGCGACTTAAAGCGCGGGTTTGGCAGCCCGCTGGTATGGCTGGCCGTGGCGGCGGCCGGCGCGCTGATGCTGCAGTTCCAGCGCAATGAGATCGTTGAAATGCTGGGGCATTATACCTTTTCCACCGCGCCGGAATATCTATCCGCCTCGGTCCTGCGCGAATCTTTAAACTGGTTTAGCGGCGCGCGCCATGTTCTGCCCTTTTTGGTGATGCTGCCGCTGGGCATCGCCTTCTGCGACGATATCACCACCGGCAACGCCCGCAACGCCGTGCTGCGCGCCGGGCGCGCCCCGTATATCTGGGGCAGGGGTATTTCCACCGTGCTGGCCGGCGGGCTTATCATCGCGGCGCTGCTGCTGGTGTGCGAGGTGGCCATCCACGCCATATTCCCGCCGCGCTCACCGCTGGATGTTGAAAGTATCAATGTGCTATTCCGCGGGGACGACATGCAGGTGTATCGGATTTGGCAATGGCTGCCGCCGGGGCGCTGGGCAGACGTGCTGTATTGCCTGTTTTCCGACGCGGCCTGGGTGCTGGTGGCCATGGATTTTGCCGCCGTGGGCTTGCTGTCGTCGGCGCTGATCCCCAACCGGTACGTGGCGCTGTGCGCGCCGTTTATGGTGGGGTACGCCTACGATTACGTGCTGTTGCTGCTGTCGGGCTTCTCCAACCATACGGTGTCCGCGATGATGCACGTCAACGGCGCCGGGTTTGGGCGGCTGCCCCCGCTGGTGTTCCTGCTGGTTTTATGCATACCGATGGTTCTCTGCCTGGCCGCTTACGGCTGGGTGGGCATGCGGAGGCTGCAAAATGGCTATTAAACCGGTTTGGGCCGTGTATCAGGACAGCATGGCGCGCATGGTGCTCTCGGCGCGGTTCTGGCTTTCGGTGGTGCTGGCGATGACGGTGGCCGGCATCGTGTCCGGGCGCTTCATCGATTACGCCGCCGCCCAGTCGCAGCCGTTCAACATCATCGAGGCGTACCTGTCGCTGTACTGTATCTTCCCCATCGGCCCCATCTTCTTTTTGGTCATCACGACGTTTCTGTTTTGCGACGCGCCGTTTTTTAGCGTGGGGCAGGCCGAGGTGCTCTACCGCACCGGCCGCGCCCGGTGGCTGGCGGGCAAGGTGCTCTATATCGTCACCTGCGCGCTGATCATACAGGCGGCGATGCTGCTGAGCGTGGTGCTCAGGGACTTTGCGTGGGGCTATTGGGGCCACGTGTGGAGCACGGTCATGTACGGCGGCAGCACGACCAATACCGAGGCGTTCGCCTGCATCTATACGCATACCATGCACGCGACGACGCCCTACGGCGCGCTGGGAGCCATCGCCGCGCTCAACGCGCTGCTGGGCGTGGCGGCGGGGCTGCTGCTGTTTTTGCTGAACCTGCGCTTTAAACGGATATTCGGCTATCTGGCCATTCTGGCGGCCATCCTGCTGGCGGTGTTCTGCTACAGTGGCCTTGTGCCGGCCACGCTGTCGCCCATCCACGCGGGGATGCTGTCGGCCTTTGTCTTCCAAACGCCGACGCGCGGGTATTACTTTCGCTTCCTGCCCATCATCGGCGCGGTGCTGGGCGCGTGCGCGGCGCTGGGCGCGCTGTGCTTCCTGCGGCTTAAGACCGTCAGCTTTACCTATGGGCAGTAAAGGCGGTGCGTGATGAAACAATGGATACGGCAGCTGTTACGGGGCTTTCCTTACCCGGCGCTGGCGCTGGTGATACCGATGGGCGCGGTGATGGTGATGGCTGCGTACCAGAGCAGCCGGGTCTTTGCCCGGCCGCCCGAGGGCGCGTTTTCGGTGACGACGCTGGTGGCCTATCTGGTGGGCGGCGTGCCGGGCTGGCGGGAGTTTTCT
>JAQVWW010000033.1 GCA_028709505.1 Eubacteriales bacterium | reverse complement strand
TCCGTTGGGGTGGCGGGTGCTGTGCCGTGCATAGGCTGTTGAAAAGGCATTACAATACAGGCAGATGGAACACGGCAAAAAGGCAGTGGGGCGCAGGAAGATGGCGGCGACGGGGCGCGCCCGGCCCAACCCGGCGGGGGCTTCGGCGGCGCACGCTTTGCCGGCCTGAGCGGTTCTATTCCTTCATCCGCCGTATGACGAAGGGCGGACCGTTGCAAAAAATGCCGCGGATACGGTGTGTCAGCGCGTGGGGCGCCCGGAGCATTACTTGGAGCCTGCGGGTTCTCCGCGGCAAAAACGACAGCGGGCTTATCGTGGCTACCGGGAAAAGCTTCGCCGCCGTATGAGCAAGACAGCAAGCCGGGCAAGGCGGCGAGAGAGGCACGCCGGCGCAGCAAGTGGCGAAGCGCGTTCCACACAGAGCCTTAGGGGATGGGAAAAAATTACTGGCATCGGGGGGCGCCGGCTTTCGTAACAGCCCGGCACCGGCGCGTTAAACCCGGCATCAAAAAAGAGACGCCCCTGGGCGTCTCTTTGTGCGTATACGCTTATTCGGCCAACTTTTTCTCGATGCTGTCGGCGGCCTGCTGCAGATAATCGCCGTCGAACAGCTCGATGAGGCCTTCGTCGGCGGCGCGCGTCAGCGCCGGGTCGATGGGCAGCCGGCCCAGTACGTCCAGCTGGTACTGCGCGGCAATCTCGTCAACGTGGCTCTCGCCGAAGATGGAGATATGCTTGCCGCAATCGGGGCAGAGCGCGTAACTCATGTTCTCGACGATGCCCAGGATGGGGATGTTCATCATCCGCGCCATGTTCACCGCCTTGGCCACAATCATCGAAACCAGCTCCTGCGGCGTCGTGACGACGATGATGCCGTCCAGCGGCAGCGATTGGAACACCGTCAGCGGCACGTCGCCGGTGCCCGGGGGCAGGTCGACGAACATAAAGTCGATATCCTCCCAGATGACATCGGTCCAGAACTGCTTGACGGTGCCGGCGATGACCGGCCCGCGCCACACCACCGGCGTCGTGTCGGTATCCAGCAGCAGGTTGATGGACATGATGTCGATGCCGGTCTTGCTGCGTACCGGGTACATGCCCAGCTCGTCGCCGGTGGCCTTTTTGGTAAGGCCGAACAGCTTCGGGATGGACGGGCCGGTGATGTCGGCATCCAGGATGGCGGTCTGCCGGTTGCGCCGGCGCAAAATGGTGGCCAGCAGCGCCGTCACCATCGACTTGCCCACGCCGCCTTTGCCGCTGACCACGCCGATGACTTTTTTGACGCTGCTCATCGCATGCGGCGCTTCCAAAAAGCTCTGCTTCTCACGCGAGGAACAGCTGGCAGAGCAGGTTTCGCAGTTGTGCGTACAGTTTTCGGCTTCGTTCATGGTTCTACTCCTTTTATCTGCCGGCCCAACGCACGCCCTGTAAAAACCCGATGTGCGGCGCACCTTTGCCCGGCAAGGGTTGGGTTCGGGTAGTATTCTAATGTTCCTGCCGGCGGGTGTCAAGGGGCGCGGCGGCAGGGCAGCACTTTGGCTGGAAACATCGAGCAAAAAACGGTACAATGGGGCTATCACACTGCATAACGGAAAGAGGAACCCCATGCACCGCATTAAAATGATAGCCATGGACTTTGACTGGACGCTGTTGGATCATACCGGCGGCAAAAAGTATATCCCCTCCGATACGCTGGCGCTTATCAACCGGCTCATCGCCGGCGGCATCCTGGTGGGCATCGATAGCGGCCGCCAAGCCGAAGCGCTGCTGGATACGCTGCGGCTGGCCGGCGTACAGCCCGGCCGGCCCTTTCCCAGCTTTTTTATGGATCAGGAGAACTTTATTTACTGGAACCGCGGTCATCGTGACCCGCACCGTATTTACGATTGGGACAAGGACGGCATGTTCGTCTCGCAGGGCGGCGATAACGATACGTTGCAGGCCGCCAACGACGCCTTCTGCCGCAGGCTTGCCGGCCGCGTCGCCGACATGATGGCGGCCATTGACGCGCAGGGCTGGGCCGTGGAGAAGTGGATTGTGTTCTCGCAGTTTGGCATGGAGATACATTTCACCGAAGCGGACTGCGCCCAGCAGGCCATCGCGCTGCTGGAAGACTTCTTCACGCCGCAGGACGGCGTGGCGCTGCACCGCAATACGTCTATCGTCAACGTGGTGCCGGCGGGCAGCGGCAAAGGCGCGGCGCTGCTGCGGGCGGCGCGGTACTGCGGCTATGCGCCGGGCGACGTGCTGGCCATCGGCGACAGCTTAAACGATATCTCAATGCTCAGCGGCGAATACGGCTTCCTTTCGGGTTGCGTGGGCAACGCCGATCCCATCGTCAAGGAGCTTGTCCGTAAAAATGACGGCTATGTGTCGGATAAGCCGGCCGGTGACGGCGTCTACGACGTCATTCGTCATTACGCCGCCCGGGGATATCTGGATGCCGAAATTTTTTCTGGGGATACGCTATGACGGTGGAGCTGCGGAACGTTGACCGGAACAATTGGGAAGATATCCTGCGCCTTAAGGTGGCCGAAAATCAGCGGGAATGGGTGGCACCCAACGCCGTATCCCTTGCCCAGGCCTACGCGCTGCCCGAATGTGTGCCGCTGGCGGTCTATGCCGGAGGGACACCGGTGGGCTTTGTGATGTATGCGCTGGACCCCGACGACGGGGAATACTGGATTTACCGGCTGATGATCGATGCCCACTACCAGAATAGGGGCTACGGCCGCGCCGCGCTGCGCGCGGTGCTTACGCGCATTGCCCGGGACGAAAGCTGCCATAGCGTGTTTATCAGCGCCGAGCCGGATAATCAAATTGCCTTTGCGCTGTATGAAAGCGAAGGTTTCCGCTTTGACGGCCGCTGGATAGAAGGCGAGCGGGTGATGGTGCTGGAATACCGGCAATCACTATCTGCGGAGCCGCGATAAAGCAGTTTTGAAAAGACGCACTGCCCGTCGGAAACCCGGCGGGCGGTCTATTGTATTGGGAAAGGAACAAACGGTACGCAGGCCTTTGCCGATCGGCTCTCCTTCCCGACGCCGGGTTAATGGTCGGAATTCCCCAGGGACGTATCCTTTGGTCGGGCGCACGAGGGCAAAGCCCTGGCAAGGGCTGAGCAGCAAGGGCGTTAGAGGCGCTGCCTCCAAACCCCCGCCTAAGGGCCGATAGCCCTTAGGAATCCCTCTGTTGGGAGGAACTCGTTGTTTTATATATAAAAGGGATTCCCAAGGGACGCGTCCCTTGGGTGGGAGCGCGAGGGCGACGCCCTCGCATAGGCCCCCCAAAAAAGGCCGCGCCGGCAAAAAAACCGCCCGCCGAAGCTTCGGCGGGCGGTTTGCGTACTTTGCAGGCGGTTAGTTATCCAGGCAGGCCTCGGCGGCGGTGCCGGCCACATGGCCGGCGGGCAGCGGCGCCGGGCGATCGACGTGGGACGTCATCTCGTATACGCGGCCGGTTTTGCAGCTTTCCTGCACGCCGTTGACTACTTCAAAGGCGTGGAAACCCATTTCGCCCGAGCAGCGATGCGGCCGATCGTTACGGATGCCCCAGGCCATATCGGCCACGCCGATGCCACGGGAGTTGACCGGGTAGCCGTGGGTGAAGGGCACCTCGCAGGGCTTCATCTGCTGGTAGCCGTTGCGGATCAGATAGATGGGATCGCCGTAGTTGTTGGGATCGCTGAGCACCAGCGTGCCTTCGGTGCCGTAGATTTCCAACCGCGGCGTCTCGCCGAAGCTCTCGGACATGGCGGTGAGAGTACCGTAGCAGCCCTGTTCAAACTCCAACGCCGCCGTCATCATATTGGGGGTGGAGAAATCGAACCCCTCTTTGTAGCGCGGATGGCGCGGGTTGGCGAACACTTCGACAGGGTTGCGCGTCTTGGCGAAGCCGCTGACGCGGCGAATGCCGCCCAGCAGGTGAATCATTGCGTGCAGATAGTAGCCGCCCATGTCGTAGGGGATGCCGCCGCCGGCGGTCATCACCATGGACAGGCGACCGTCCTGCTCGCCCATCGGCTTGTAGCCGCGCATGACCAGGGCGCAGGCATTGATGGGCGTGCCTATCATGCCGGCGTCGATGTATTTGCGGGCCGTCTGCAGCGCCGCGCCCAGGAACGTGTCGGGCGCCATGCCGATACGCAGGCCCTTTTCTTTGGCCAGCGCCATCAGCTCTCGGGCTTCGCCCATCGTCGTGGCCATCATCTTTTCGCAGTGAACGTGTTTGCCGGCAAGCAGCGCGGCCTTGCTCACTTCGTAGTGGCTCAGCGGATAGGTGGTGTTGACGACAATCTCAATTTCGGGGTCGCTTAAGATTTCGTCGTTGGTCATCTGGCGGATGCCAAATTCCTGGGCGCGGTTGCGGCTGCGCTCGTCAATGAGATCCGAGCAGCCCACCACGTCCAGTATGGAAAAGATCTGCGTCATGTTCTGCAGATAAATGCCGCTGATGGCGCCGGCGCCAATCAGCCCCACTTTAACCGGTTTTACGCTTGCCATAATTGCCTATCCTTTCGCGCGCTTTAGCCTACAGGCCCCATCCGCGCATATTGTCCAGACTGACTTTGATGCTGTCGAAGATGTCCATCTTCGAGTAATCCTGCTCCACCACGTAGTACTCGATTTCGTTGGCGCGGCAGGCACCGAGGATATCCTCCCAATCCAAGTTGCCGGTGCCCACCTCGGCGAAGAGCTTGTTGACCTTGCCGATGTCGCTGGTCAGCTCGGCGTCGACGTTGTAATCCTTAAAGTGCACCTGCGTCATGCGACCCTGGGAGGCGGCGATGGTCTTGGCCACGTTGACGCCGCCGGCGTGCAGCCAGTGGGTATCGTGCATGAAGTACACCGCTTCGGGGTCGGACTCCTCCATCAGAATCTGCATGCCGGTTTTGCCGTTGGCAAAGCGCAGCCATTCATAGGCGTGGGAGTGGTAGTGCAGCCGAAAACCGTGGGGCTTGAAGGCTTCACCGGCCAGGTTCAGCAGCTTGGAAAACGCCTGATAGCCCGCGGCGGTGGAGCGCATCTCGGTGGATACGGTGGGGGCGAACACGTCGCGGGTGCCCAGTATCTCGCCTTCCTTCATGATGCGGCCGGGATCGGCCAGCAAGGTATCCAGCCCGCCGCCCACCGTGCAGGTGGTAAGGCCGATATCATCCAGCATAGCCTTAAAGTCGACGGCGCTCATATGGCGCGGCGCGCCCATCTGAACGCAATCGTAACCGATCTCTTTGATTCTTTTCAGAGTGGTTTCCAGTTGATCGGGACCCATGTGTTCACGCATCGTGTACATTTGCAGACCGATTTTGGTTTTCATGCGAATACCTCCTAATTATTGGACAACTCATCCAAAAATAATGATAAGTCTAATCAAAGGACTATGCAAGGGGTAAAAAATATATACAAGTTTTTTGGTACAATTGCATATATGCACCGAAACCGCATGATAAAAAAGACGTGCCGGTTGCGGCGCGCGACCGGCCGGATACAAAAAAGATCGCCTTATGCCGCCATACTGCCGGGAAAAAGCCGCGAAAAGTACATTTTCCCGCACAAATAACCGCGCGGCGCTCAATTCAGCAAGCTATGAATAATATGCCAATATAACGAATAAATTAAAGAAATATAGACAAGTTATATAAAAATATGACATATGTTTTAGTGCAACATGTATTGACATTCGTTTTTTCTGTGTCTACAATAACCTTATGCCGCCGGGATCTGCGGGCGGGGGGACGGGGTGTATTTGCGCCGCATTAAGGCTAAATCTCATGCTTAGGAATATAATATAGCGCACGCTGCGGGGCGGGTTGACTATCCTTACCGTGGATGAAATTGCCGGCTAAGAGCTATGCAGATTATCTCAAAGGGGGAGTAAGTGCGATGGATGCAAACCTAGCCAAGATGAGAAAACCGCTGGTCAGGCGGAGCTTTGCCCGGGAGATACGCCGCAACTGGATGTTGTTCCTAATGATTCTGCCGGCCTGCCTGCTGTTCCTGACATTCCAATATCTACCCATGACCGGCGTTTATTTCGCTTTCACCAAGTTCAACTTTGCCGACGGCCTGTTTGGCAGCCCCTTTGTGGGGCTGGACAACTTTCGCTATCTGGCAAGTTCGGGCACCCTGGGCAGGCTGATCCGCAACACGGTGCTCTATAACATCACGTTTATCCTGCTGGGCAACTTTTTTCAAATTGTCTGCGCCGTATTCCTGTCGGAGGTGCCCGGACGGTTGTTTAAGCGCACCAGCCAGTCGGTCATGTTTTTGCCCTATTTTATATCAATGGTGCTGGTAGGCGCCTTTGCCTACAACCTGCTCAACTACAGCACCGGCGTCGTCAATACCTTTTTGGTGGGCTGGCTGGGCGACGACGCCCGCACGAACATCTATAACACGCCCAAATATTGGCCCTTTATCATCACCTTCTTTAATATCTGGAAGGGCATCGGCTACGGCATGGTGGTCTACTTAGCCGCCATTACCGGCATCGACCAGGAGCTGTACGAGGCCGCCCGCATCGACGGCGCCAGCGTGTTCCAGCAAGTGCGGCACATTACGCTGCCCCTTTTGACGCCCACCATTGTCATCCTGCTCATCTTCGCCATCGGCGGCATCTTAAAAGGACAGTTCGATTTGTTCTACCAGCTGGTAGGCAACAACGGCGCGCTGCACCCCATCACCGACGTCATAGATACGTTCGTTTACCGATCTTTAATGGTCAACTTCGACGTGGGCATGGGCAGCGCCGCAGGCGTGTTTCAGTCGGTCTTTGGCTTTGTGCTGGTGATGATCGTCAACTTCACCGTCCGCAAGCTCTATCCGGACTACGCGCTGTTCTAGCGGGAGGAGGACATGATGCAGACCAATCTTCAGCTGACGCCGGCGCGCCGCAAAGCCACCCACATGAAAATTCGCCAGCCGGTCTCCAGTATCATCTTTTACAGCGTAGGCTACGTGGTGCTCACCTTCTTTAGCCTGGCCTGCCTGCTGCCGTTTCTGTTTATCATATCCGGCTCTTTTACGCTGGAGGACGCCATCATCAAGTACGGCTTTAGCCTTGTCCCGCGGGAGTTCTCGCTGCGGGCCTATCAATACATCTTTGCCAGTAACGAGCAGGTTGTGTCGGCCTATAGCGTCACCATCGGTATCACCGTATGCGGCACGGTGCTGGCGTTGCTGGTCATGTCGATGGCGGCCTACGTGCTGTACCGCAAGGATTTCCAGTACCGCAACATCTTCGCTTTTCTGATCTATTTCACCACGCTGTTCTCGGGCGGCCTAATCCCGTGGTACATCATGATTGTCAATGTGCTGGGCTGGAAGGATACGTACTTCGCGCTGGTCATCCCCAGCCTGTGTTCGGCCTGGAACCTGTTTCTGCTGCGCAACTTTATGCGCTCCATCCCCGATTCCCTGGTCGAGTCGGCACTCATCGACGGCGCCAGCGATCTGCGCATCTACGCGCAGATTATCCTGCCGCTGGCCACGCCGGGCCTGGCCACAATCGGTCTTTTTGTGGCGCTGGGTTACTGGAACGACTGGTTCAACGCCAACCTGTTCCTGACCAACCGCGATATGTTCCCGCTGCAGTACTTCTTGTATAAGTTGCTGGCCAACGCCCAGTTCCTGCGCACGCCCACCGGCGCCATCGTAGCCGCCTACCTGGACGCGCCGCCAATGGAATCGCTGAAGATGGCCATGGCCTGCGTGGCCACCGGGCCCATCATCTTCCTTTATCCGTTTGTACAGCGGTTCTTTGTAAAGGGCCTCATCCTGGGTGCCATCAAAGGATAAACAAATGTGTTTTTGCCGCTAAGGCGGCAAAAAATTAAGAAGGAGGGACATTATGGCTGCTCTAAGACGACCACTTAGCCTGCTGCTGGTATTGGTGCTGGCGATGGGTGCATTGCTGGTAGGCTGCACGCCCGCCGCCACCGACACAACGCCCCCGCCGGGAAACGCCTCCAACGGTGATACCGGTGAGGAACCTCCCAAAACCGAAGACTTACCCTACGCCAAGATTATCTGGTATACGGTAGGCGATCAGCATGCCGACCATGATGAGGTCTGGGGACGGTTCAATGAGATGCTCAAGCAGAAGATGAACACCGAAGTGGACATAAAGTTCACCACCTGGACCGATTGGCAGACCAAGTATAATGTGCTGCTGACTTCGGGCGAGCAGATTGACGGCATATTTGCCGCCAACT
>JAQVWW010000032.1 GCA_028709505.1 Eubacteriales bacterium | reverse complement strand
GGGGCGGTGGAGAGGGCGCTGGGCCCGGCCATGCAGAACATCATCACGAACGATGAACAGGATGCCAGAAAGCTAATCGATTATTTACGCGATAAACAGTATGGACGGGCGACATTTCTGCCCATTAGCAGCATACAGCCCCGCAGCTTAAGCGCCCAGGAGCGCGCCGCGCTGCGCCACCCGGCGCTGGTGGGCATAGCCGCCGAGCTGGTGGGCGCCGACGCGCGCTACGCTAATATTGTCAGCAACCTGTTGGGCCGCGTCGTCATCGCCCGCGACATGCCCGGCGCCATCGAAATGGCCCGCGCCTGCCGGCACAGCTTGCGCTTTGTTACGCTGCAAGGCGATATCATCAACCCCGGCGGCTCGATGACCGGCGGCTCGATACAGTCGCGCTACACCAGCCTGCTGGGCCGCGAAGCCGAAATCCAAGAGGTGAGCCGCCGCTGCGAAGCGCTGCAGCGCGACAGCCATGACGCCCAGGCCCAGGCCGCGGCGCTGGACGAACAGGTGGATGCCGAAAAGGCACAGCTGGCGGCGCTGGACGAGCAGCTGCACGAAAGCGCGTTGGCCTGCGCCCGGGAGAAGGAGCGTCTGCTCAAGGCCCGGCAGAACGAGCAGCGGCTGATCGATGCGCTGTGCCAAAACGACGAAACGCTGGCGCAGCTGGAAGAGAATCTGCAGGATATCCTACGCCAACAGGCCCAGGCCCAGAGCCAGCAGGGCACCGAGGAGCTCAACCAGCAATCGGTGCGCGACGATATCGTGCGCGTGCAGCAGCAGGTCAACCGGCAGCGCGACGAGTATCAACAGTTTTTACAGCGCATGAACGATTTAAAGGTGGCGCTGGCCGCCGACGAATCCCGTCGCGAGAATTTGGAACGCCAGATTGCCCGCATGCGCGACGACGCCCGGCGGCTGCGCGACGACGCCGCCCAGAAGGACGCTGCCATCGCCGCCAGCGGCCGGCAGCTGGCCGACGAACAGCAGGCGCTGGCCCAAAATACAGCCGCCGCCGGCAGCCATGTGGCCCGGGGGCAGCAGGCGCGCCAGGAGCTGGCGGCGCTGGAGGCCCAACGTGCCGCGCTGCGCGCACAGCGCGACGAAAACGCCCGCCAGACCAACGCGCTGCGCGCCGCCGCCGCCGAGATGCGCGCCCGTGCCGGCAAGCTGGAGCTGCAGCTGGTGCGGGCCGAGGCCGACTTTGAGAACCTGCACAACCGCATCTGGGAGCATTACGAGCTGACCTACGCCAACGCGCTGCCGCTGCGCCGCGACGATTATAACGACGCGCAGGCCGCGCCGCGCATCGCCGAAATCCGCGCTGAAATCCGCAGGATGGGCACCGTCAACGTCAGCGCCGTAGAAGAGTATGAGCAGCTGGGCGGCCGCTATGACGACTATCTGCGCCAGTGTGCCGACCTGGAAAAGGCCCAGAACGATTTGCTGGCCATCATACAGGAGCTGTCTGTTAAAATGGAAGAGCGCTTCCGGCAGCAGTTTGCCAAAATCAACGAAAGCTTCGGCGCCACGTTCGCCGAGCTCTTCGGCGGCGGCACCGCCCAGCTGGTGCTGCAGGACGAGGACGATATTTTAAACTCCGGCGTGGAAATTAAGGCCCAGCCGCCGGGAACACAGCTGAAGCTTTTATCGTTGCTGTCCGGCGGTGAAAAGGCGCTGACGGCCATCGCGCTGCTTTTCGCCATGCTCAAGGTCAATCCGTCGCCGTTTTGCGTGCTGGACGAGATTGAGGCGGCGCTGGACGACGCCAACGTGCGGCGCTTTGCCCAGTATCTACGCAATTTTACGCAGCACACGCAGTTCGTCGTCGTCACGCACCGCAAGGGCACGATGGAGGCCTGCAACGCCCTCTACGGCGTCACGATGGAGGATCAAGGCATCTCCCGGATGCTGTCGATGAAGCTGGAGGACATCAAAGAGGACATACAGCCATAAAGGAGCGCACGATGGAAGAAACCACGAAAAAAGGCCTTTGGAACCGGCTGCGGGATTCGATGAAAAAAACGCGGGACACGCTGGGCGGCCGTATCGACGACCTGGTTAAATATTATCGCGAAATCGACGACGAATTCTTTGAAGAGCTGGAGGCCATCCTCATCGCCGCCGACGTGGGCGGGGAGCTGTCGGCGCAGCTGGTGGAAAGCGTCCGCCAGCAGGTGCGCCAGCAGAAAATAGGCGACGCCTCGCGCATTCGCCAACTGCTTAAAGAAGAGATGCAAAGCCAGATGCGTCCGGGCGATCCGCCGGCCTACGCCGGGCAAAGCGTGGTGCTGGTGGTGGGCGTCAACGGCGTGGGCAAGACCACCACCGCCGGCAAGCTGGCGGCGGCGGTTAAGGCCGACGGCCGCAGCGTGTTGCTGGCGGCGGCGGATACGTTCCGGGCTGCGGCGGTGGAGCAGCTGAAGGTATGGGGCCAGCGTGCCGGCGTGGACGTCATCTCGCAGGATGCCGGCAGCGATCCGGCGGCGGTTGTGTTCGACGCCGTGCGCGCCGCCAAAGCCCGCGGCGTGGACGTGCTTATCTGCGATACGGCGGGGCGGCTGCACAACAAGGTCAACCTGATGAACGAGCTTTCCAAAATCCGCCGCATTGTCGAGCGTGAATATCCCGACGCCCATAAGGAGACCTTTTTGGTGCTGGACGCCACCACCGGGCAAAACGCCGTGGCCCAGGCCAAGACGTTTGCCGAGGCCTGCGACGTCACCGGCATCATCTTGACCAAGCTGGACGGCACCGCCAAAGGCGGCGTCGTCCTCGCCATCTCGGCGCAGCTGGGCGTGCCGGTGCGCTATATCGGCGTGGGCGAGGCGCTGGACGACCTGCAGGAATTTGACGAGCGCGCTTTTGTCGACGCCATGTTTGACCAATAACGCCTAAAGGGAAATATTACCAACACATTTTGCGCGGCGCGTCAAGATTTTTTTGCTTGACAGCGGCAAGAAGTGATGTATAATGTCGCTGTAAAGGTTGTGAGCTTTACAGGTATGGAAAAGAACGTTACGATGGCGCTGCTGATGGATTTTTACGGGGAGCTTTTGACGCCCCGCCAGCGCGACGCGCTGCATATGCATTACGAAGAGGATATGAGCCTGGCGGAGATCGCCCAGGGCCTGGATATCACCCGCCAGGGCGTGCACGACGCGCTCAAGCGCGGTGAGACGGCGCTGGGCACCTACGAGGCGCGCCTGGGGCTGGTCAGCCGCTACCAAAAGGTGCAGCGCGCGATACAGCAGGCCCGCGACTCCATTGCGCCGCACGGCGGGATGACCCAAGCGCAATGCCGCGTGCTGCTGGAAAAACTCGATGACATCGCCGACATATGGGAGGGCGCCAATGGCCTTTGAAGGGCTCAGTGCCAAGTTGCAAAAGGTAATTCAGGATATCACCGGCCGGGGACGTCTGTCCGAGGCCGACATTAAGCTGGCCATGCGCGAGGTGCGTATGGCGCTGCTGGAAGCCGACGTCAACTTTACCGTGGTGCGTTCGTTGGTTAAAAAGATAACCGACCGCGCCTGCGGGCAGGAGATTCTGCAAAGCTTAACGCCGGGCCAGCAGGTGGTCAAGATTGTCAACGAGGAGCTGGTGGAGCTGATGGGCTCCACGCACAGCGCCCTGGTCTATTCGTCGCGCACGCCTTCGGTCATCCTGCTGTGCGGCTTGCAGGGCGCCGGTAAAACCACCATCGCCGGCAAGCTGGCGCTGTATTTAAAGAAGCGCCACAATAAGCGGCCGCTGCTGGCCGCCTGCGACGTATACCGTCCTGCCGCCATCCGCCAGCTGCAGGTGGTGGGCGAGCGCGTGGGCGTGCCGGTGTTCGAACAGGGCCAGGGCGACCCGGTGGCCATTGCCAAAGCGGCGGTGGCATACGGCGCGTCCCACGGCCAGGATGTAGTCATCGTGGACACCGCCGGCCGTCTGCACATAGACGACGCGCTGATGAACGAGCTGCAGAACATCAAAGGGGCGGTACAGCCCGCCGAAATCCTGCTGGTCGTCGACGCCATGACCGGCCAGGACGCCGTCAATGTGGCCGAAACCTTCAACAACCGCCTGGATATCACCGGCGTGATGCTGACCAAGCTGGACGGCGACACGCGCGGCGGCGCGGCGCTGTCGGTCAAGGCCGTCACAGGCAAGCCCATCAAGTTCTCGGGCACCGGTGAGAAGAGCGAAGATTTTGAACCGTTCCATCCCGAGCGTATGGCTTCGCGTATCCTGGGCATGGGCGACGTGCTGACCCTCATCGAAAAGGCCCAGGCCAACCTCGACGAGGAGAAGGCGCAGAAGCTCTCCCAGAAGATGAAGGAGCAGAAGTTTGACCTGGAGGACTTTGCCGACCAGTTCAAGCAGATGCGCTCGATGGGCGGCGTGGGCGCTCTGCTTAAAATGCTGCCCGGCGCCGGCAAGCTGAACATCGACGAAAGCCAGATAGACGAAAAGGAAATTTTCCGCATGGAGGCCATCATCGGCTCGATGACGCCGGCCGAGCGGCGCACCCCCAACATCCTAAACGCCGGCCGCCGCCGTCGTATCGCCCGGGGCGCCGGCGTGCAGGTGCAGGACGTCAACCGCCTCATCAAGCAGTTTGACCAGGCCCGCGCCATGATGAAGCAGTTTTCCGGCAAAGGCATGAAAAAATTCGCCCGGGGCGGGAAGTTCCCGTTTTAACGTGCGTTAAGCCCACAGGGCTTACCTATAAAATCAAACGTTTCTAGGAGGAAATAGTATGGCAGTAAAAATCCGACTCAAGCGCATGGGCGCTAAAAAGAAGCCCTTTTATCGCATTGTCGTGGCTGAAAGCGCTTCGCCCCGTGATGGCCGCTTTATTGACGAAGTGGGATATTATAACCCCGTAGCCGAACCGATTCAGCTTAACGTAGATGTGGAGAAAGCCCAGGATTGGATCAAAAAGGGAGCTCAGCCCACTGATACCGTACGCGCGTTGCTGAAGAAGTCCGGCGTTATTTGAGTGAGGTGTTGGCATTGAAGCCCGAATTATTGGTAAAATATTTGGCCCAATCCCTGGTGCAGCAGCCTGATGCAGTGAAGGTTACCACCGTGGATAAGGGTCGCACGATAGTGCTTGAGCTGAGCGTGGCGCCCGACGACATGGGCCGGGTAATCGGCCGGCAGGGCCGCATTGCCAACGCCATCCGCGCGGTGGTCAAATCGGCCACTTCCAACAGCCGTAAGAAGTACGTGGTGGATATCCTATGATTTACGCGGGAGAACGCAAAGAGGGCTACCTGAAGGTCGCCACGGCTGCAAAACCCCGCGGGCTCAAAGGCCATCTGAAGGTAATCCCTCATGCCGACAACCCGGACAGGTTTTACGACCTATCCGGGCTTTACGTATGGCGGGACGGCGCCTTTTTCAGGATGGAACTGGCCCAGGTGCAGGTGCAGGGCGCCGAGGTATTCGTAAAGTTTGCCGGCGTTGACGATCGCGACGCCGCCGAGGCGCTGCGCGGCGTCGATTTTTATGTGCCGCCCGAAGACGCGCCGTCGCTGGACGAAGGCGCGTATTTCATCGTGGACCTGGTGGGCTGCCGCGTGGCCGACGCCCAGAAGACATACGGCGTGCTGACCGGGGTCATGCAGGCCGGCGCCGCCGACGTGTACATGGTACGCCGCGACGATGGCGGCACGCAGATGTTCCCGGCGCTCAAACGCGTGCTGCGCCGTGTGGATATCGTCAACCGGCGCATCGACGTGGACGCCGCGGCATTAGAGGAAGTGGCCGTCTATGAGGATTAGCGTATTGACGCTGTTTCCTGAGGTGATGCAGCCTTATTTAGACGCCAGCATACTGGGGCGGGCCGGCAAAGCCGGGCTGCTGCAGGTGTGCTTTTTTCCTATTCGCGACTATTCTTTGGATAAGCACAAGCGCACCGACGACTATCCCTTTGGCGGCGGCGCCGGGCTTATCATGACGCCGCAGCCGGTGTTTGACGCAGTGGCCGCCGCCCGCAAAACCCACAGCCCCGGCTGCCGCGTCATTTACCTGTCGCCGCAGGGGCGCAGGCTGACCCACCGCGTGGCCCGGGAGCTGGCCCAGGAGCGGGAGCTGATCCTGTTGTGCGGCCATTATGAGGGTATCGATCAGCGCATCATCGATGAGCTGGTAGACGAGGAAATCTCCATCGGCGACTACGTGCTGACCGGCGGCGAGCTGCCGGCGCTGGTGCTCATTGACAGCGTCAGCCGCTTTGTACCCGGCGTCGTGGGCAACGAAAACGTCCACGACGACGAGTCCTTCGAGCAGGGGCTGCTGGAATACCCGCACTATACGCGGCCGGCGGACTTTCGCGGCCTGACGGTGCCCGACGTGCTGCTGTCGGGCCACCATGCCAACATCCAGCGGTGGCGCAGCGACAAAGCGCTGGAGAAAACCCGTCTTGTACGGCCGGATCTGCTGGAAGAAAAAGAAGGATCTTCCAGCGTTTGACAGCTCTGTTGCAGCAGTTTATAATCATCGGCATACGGAGGTGTTTTTATGGTAGAGCGCGTGGCATTTAATATATTCGGCAAAGATATTTACTGGTACGGCATCATTATGTCCCTGGCACTGCTGTGCGGCGTGCTGCTGGCCCGTAAAACGGCAAAACGCGCCGGGCTGGATCCGGACAGCATCTTTGACGTGGCGCTGCTGGTGGTGCCGCTGGCTATCATCGGTGCGCGCCTCTATTATGTTATCTTTATGTGGAAGGATTTTTACGCCCAGCAGCCGTTCATAGAAGTGTTTAAAATGTGGAACGGCGGCATGGCCATCTACGGCGGCGTCATCGGCGGCGTCATCGGCGCGTGGATTTACGCCCGCTGGAAGAAGGTTAAGATGCTGACGCTGCTGGACGTGCTGGCGCCTTGCCTGATATTGGGGCAGGCCATCGGCCGATGGGGCAACTTTATTAACCAGGAAGCCTTCGGCTACGCCATCAGCAACCCGGCGCTGCAGTTTTTTCCGCTGGCGGTGTTCATCGAGGCCGACGGCGCTTACCACATGGCCACATTTTTTTATGAATCAGCTTGGAATTTTTTGGTATTCGGCTTTTTACTGTGGGCAACCTATAAAAAGAAAAATCGCCGCGACGGCGATATTTTCCTGTACTATCTACTGCTGTACGGCCTGGGCCGCATGGTTATTGAAGGGCTGCGTACCGACAGCCTGTATTTCCTGAATATCCGCGTATCCCAGTGGCTCAGCGGCATTATGGTGCTCTTGGCGCTGGGTATGCTGATCTACAACGCCCGTAAGCGGCCCAAACCGGCGCCGGCCCCATTGGGCCCGCCCGATGAAGCGCAGGAAGCGTCGGCGTCCATCGACGCGCCGCCGGCAGACGAAGACGACGCCATAGCTGACATGCAATCCGTCCCCGACGAACAACCCGTGCCAAAGGAGGACGAAACCGATGAAGAATAAAGGATCTATCGTATGGGGCGTGCTGCTTATCGCCCTGGGCGTGCTGCTGGTGCTAAGCCAGCTGGGCATGCTGGACATTACCGGCAGGATGATACCGGCGCTGGGCTTTTTGGCGCTGGCGCTGGCCTTTCACCTGGCCTTTTTTCTATCGGGCAGAAGAAGCGCCGGCCTGTTGGTGCCCGGCGGTATTCTGCTGGTGTACGGCGGGCTATTCCTGTTTTGCGCGCTGCAGGGCTACCAATGGATGCAGAAACTGTGGCCGCTGTATATACTGGGCCCGGCGCTGGGCCTGTTTGAGATGTATGCCTTTAGCGGCGGGCGCACAGGCTCGATGATACCCGTCTTTATCCTGACGGCCATCGGCGGCGCGTTTTTGCTGGGCAGCGTTACCGATCTGTCGGGCTATGTGGTCATCGGCGCGGCGCTGATGATATTGGGGCTGGTGCTGTTCTTCGGCGCGTTCCGCCGCAGCGTCGACGAGAAGAGCGTTCCGCCGGCAGAGCCGGTGGCGCAGCCCATGCCCGGCGCCGATCAGGCCGGGCAGACGGTAACGGTGGAAGAAATTGCCGTAGACGCGCCGCACAGCGCCCAAGACGACACGATAGGAGAATAGGTACTTATGGCAACTACAATGCGCAACCTGACGATGATGACCGACCTATACCAGCTGACGATGATGTACGGCTACTACAAAAAGGACATGGGTCAGCGCATAGCCACCTTTGATTTGTTCTTTCGGCGCGGCGGCGTAAACGCTTACGCCGTAGTGGCCGGCCTGGAGCAGGCCATTGAATATATCCAAAATTTAGAATTTAACGAGCAAGACCTGAGCTATCTGCGCGGTCTGGAGCTGTTTGACGAGGGCTTTTTCGATACGCTGCGCAAATTTCGCTTCACCGGCGATATCTACGCGCTACCC